>DASQMY010000278.1:0-13873 GCA_035645255.1 Mycobacteriales bacterium | reverse complement strand
GCGCTCGTGCGCGACCGCGGTCGCTGCCGCCACGTCGTCGTAGGCGCCGGAGTGCAGGTTGCCCGCCTGCAGCACGACGAGCGTCGGGCCGGTCCCCGACGCGAGCGCGTCGGCCAGGGCGTCCAGCCGGATGCGGCCCTGCTCGTCGGCCGCCACCGCGGCCGGCGTACCGAGCCCGAGGTAGCGCAGCGCGAGGTCGACGGTGCTGTGCCGTTCCTCCCCGACCAGCACGCGGACGCGCGGCCCGCCGGTCAGCCCGTCCCGGTCGAGGTTCCAGCCAGCGTCGGTGAGCACCTGCTGCCGCCCGGCGGCCAACCCGGTGAAGTTCGCCATGGTCGCGCCGGTCGTGAACCCGACGTCCGCCGTCACCGGGAGACCGAGCAGGTCGAGCAGCCAGCCGCCCGCCGCCTCCTCGGCGGCGACCGTCGCCGGGGTGGCGTAGCGCATCCCGCTGTTCTGGTCCCACGCGCTGACCAGCCAGTCGGCCGCGAGCGCCGCCGGCAGCGTCCCGCCGATGACCCAGCCGAAGAACCGGCCGGACGGCATCGCCATCAGGCCGGGTTCGGCGAGCTCGGCGAGCAGGTCGATCACGTCGGCCGGATCGGTGGGCCCGGCCGGGAGGGGCGCGGCGAAGCCGTCGCGGAGCGCGTCCGCGCTCTGCCGCGGACCGACCGGCCGCTCGTCCAGCGAGGCCAGCCAGCTTCTCGCGTGCGCGCCGGCGCGGTCGAGAGCGGCGGCGTAGTCGTCGGGTCGGGCGCTCATGGCGGGGAGGCTACTCGCGCAGACCCGATCGATCAGCGGTTCGTGATCAGGTCGGGCGCGGATCGGATCGGCATAGCGATCCAATCGGCGCGCAACCTGATCATTTCGGAACTGTACGAAGCTAGAGCTGCAGCACCGAGAGCACGTTGCCGGCGGGGTCGGTGAACCAGGCGATCGGCGGCCCAGCGTCGCGCGCCACACCCTTCTCGTCCTGCTCGAACCCGTCGTACCGCTCCAGGCGGACGCCGCGCCGGGTCAGCTCGTCGACGGCGGCGTCGATGTCGTCCACCGGGAAGTTCAGGATCGTGTACGTCGCTGGCGCGTGGTCGGGCTTCGGGTAGACGAGGACTTCGCGGCCGCCCGCGATGTGCAGTGTCAGCATCCCGTTGTCCTCGGAGACGTCGAGCTCCAGCGTCTCCCCGTAGAACTTCTTCGCGGCGCCGATGTCGTCCACGGCGAACCCGCTGAACGCCTCAGCCTGTCGGAACATCGCGATCCCCTTCGCTCGGTGCAACGGTGACACCAGATCATGCCCAGATCGCGGCGCGGATCAAGCGGTGCGGCCGGCCGGACCTCTGCCTCACTGACCGGTTCGGCCGTCGATGCACTCGCGCAGCAGGTCGGCATGACCGGCGTGCCGCGCGTACTCCTCGACCATGTGCACCAGGACATCGCGTACGGCGACCCTTCCGCCGCCATGCGGCACCTCGGCGTCGAGGTCGTCGCACCGGGCCAGCCACCGGTCCGCGTGGTCCACCTCGCGGCGCCACGACGCCCACGCGTCCGCGACCAGGTCGGCATCTGCAGCGACGACGTTGAAGTCGGCGTCGTGGTCGTCGTCGGTGCGGTAGATCCGCGGAATGTCCTGCCCCTCGAGGACCCGCCGGAACCAGTGGTGCTCGACCCTGGCGAGGTGCCGGACGAGCCCGAGCAGCGACATCGTCGACGGCGGCACCGACCTGCTCGCCAGCTGCTCCGGAGTCAGGTCAGCACACTTCATCTCGATCGTCAGCCGGTAGCGCCGCAGGTAGTCCCAGACGGTGTCCTTCTCGCCGGCCGGCTGGCCGGCGGACGTCTCCCGGGGGTCGTCGGCCGGGTCCACCCACATGTCGGGTGCTACGCGGTCAGTCACTGCGCGCTCCTCTGCATCGGCGGCCCGGACCTCCGGACGTGCCCGCTGCATGCTGCCACCACCGCGAGGGATCTCCGGCAACCCTTCTGCCCGGTCCGTCCGTAAGTCCCTTCGAGGCCGGCCGGCTGCTACTAGCCTCGGTCAGCCGGGCAGCCGCGCCATCAGCGCGGCGAGCTGCTCCCACGACTCGACGTCGTCCGCCGTGTCGGCGTGCGGGCTGCTGAACCGCGCCACGTACGCCGTGAGGTCGTTGACCTCCCAGCGCAGGCGGTAGAGGTCGAGCGCCTCGGGCACGGGTCGCGTGCCGGTCGCGTCGGTGTACGCCGCGAGCACCGATCCGTCGCCGGGGTCGAGGCTCCACAGGTCGCGTTCCGGCGGCGCGAGCAGCACGGTGTCCCAGTCGATCAGCACCCAGCCCGCGGCGGTGCGGATCGTGTTGCCTCGGTGCGGCTCGCCGTGCGTCAGCACCGTCCGGTCGGGGCCACGGCGCGCGGCGGCGACGAGTCCGTCGTACCGGCTGAGGAGGTCGCGGACCCGGTGCGCGTGCTGCGCCACCAGCGCTGCCGTCCGCTCCGCGTAGGGACCGCAGTCCGGCAGCGGCTCACCGGCGGCGGCCGACTCGACGGCGGCCCGGCTGGGCACCACGAAGTCGTCCGTCCGCGCATGGGCGCGCGCGGCGACCGGAGCGGTGTGCAGCGCGACGACGCGGTCGAGCACGCCGCGGCGGTGCTCGGCTGTCTCGAAGTCCCCCCATGCGTACCGCTCGCCGTCGACGTACGGGAAGACCGCGACGCTGAACCGCGGCCGGATGAAGACGACCGCCTCGCCGGTCCGCGCAGGGACCGGCGCGACGACCCAGGTGGCGCCGGACTCGTGCACCGCCGAGGCCGTCGCGAGCGCAGCGGCCAGCCGGTCGAACGCAGCGGTGACCGGCTCGTCGTCGGCGACGCGCCGCAGGTCCAGCTCGTCGACGGTGACGAACCAGCTGGTGTCGCCGGGCCCGCGCGCCGCCCAGTGGTGGCTGCCGAAACCGAGCGCCACGTAGTCGACGGAGTCGACGTCGAGGTCCCAGCCGGCGCGAAGCGCGGCGACCAGTTCGTCCTCGGGCAGACCAGCGGGCGGAGAGAGCACGTGCCGAACCGTAGGCCGTGACATGCCCTACTGTCCGCTGACGATGGAGGAGGCCGCGATGCCGAAGCTGCGTGTCCACAACTTCTCCGTCTCGTTGGACGGCTACGCCGCCGGGGTCGACCAGGGCATCGACGAGCCGCTCGGCGGTCGGCGGCGAACGGCTGCACGAGTGGATGTTCGCGACCCCGACAGGCGCAGCGATGGTCGGCGGTGTCGCGGGCGAGCCGGGCGTGGACGACGAATTCGTCCGGCGCGGCCTCGAGAGCATGCGCGCCACGATCATGGGTCGCAACATGTTCGGCCCGGTCCGCGGGCCGTGGCCCGATGACGAGTTGCGCGGGTGGTGGGGCGACGACCGCGCCGTACCACCACGACGTCTTCGTCCTGACGCACCACCCGCGCGAGCCGGTCACGATGGCCGGCGGGACGACGTTCCACTTCGTGCCGGACGGCATCCAGCAGGTGCTCAGCGCGCGTTCGGCGTTGCCGGGGGTGCGGACGTGTGGCTCTTCGAAGACATGGACGGCGCGCTCGACGGCTACGAGTGCGCCGAGTTCGTGAGCTCCGCAGCGGCCGCGCACTACCGCCTGGTCCGCCGCAGCAGCTGACCTCTCTCGGCGGCCATACTGACCCCTGTGCCGGACACTCCTGTCGTGACGCTCCGCGGGATCACCGACGGCAACCGGGCGGCGGTCGAGTCGCTGCACGTCGCGGCCGGGCAGGAGAGCTACGTCGACGGCGTCCGCGAGTCGTTCGCCGAAGCTGTGCGCGGGCAGCACGCCAACCCGTGGCTGCGGGCGGTCTACGCCGCCGACACGCCGGTCGGGTTCGTCATGCTGGCCGACGATGTGCCGCCGGACAACACGTACATCCCCTACCGGTACTACCTCTGGCGACTGCTCATCGACGCCGGCCACCAGCGCCGCGGTTACGGCCGTGCGGCGTTGGACCGGCTCGTCGAGTACGTCGCCACGCGGCCCGGGGCGGAGGACCTGGTAACCAGTGTGGTCGGCGGCGACGGCTCCCCGATGGATTTCTACCTCGGTTACGGGTTTCGGCGAACCGGTGAGATGTTCGACCACGAAGAAGTGCTGCGCTTCCCGGTGCGCTCCTGACCCGCCGGTGCCGGTAGGTCGGTGCCGGAGCGGGCCAGGAACCGGATGGGCGGCTCGATCGTCCGTGTCCTAGGGTCAGCGACGGCCCGCGGCAGCAGAAGCAGCAGAAGGAGCGACGTGCACAGCCGTCCCCGCAAGATGCTCACCGGCGTGGTGTTCGCGACCGTGCTCGCGGCCGCTGCGTGCGCCGGCGACGAGGACACACCTGCGTCGACACCGGCAGCGACAGCCGCGGTGAGCGCGACGACCAGCGCGACCGCGTCGGCGTCGCCGTCGGAGTCGCCGACCGCGAAGGGGTCCGCGTCCGCCTCCTCGTCGCCGACCGGCACAACGACGCCGAGTGCGACGCCGGCTGCGACACCCACGCCGACCGCGGTTGCACCGGCCGGCACGACGATCGAGGTGACCGTCACCGGCGGCAAGGTCACCACACCCAGCAAGCGGGTCAAGGTCAAGCTCGGCGACACCGTGCGGCTAACCGTCACGTCCGACGTGGCCGAAGAGGTGCACGTCCACACCTACGACCGCACGGCCGACCTCGCGCCGGGCAAGCCGACGACGCTCGAGTTCGAGGCCGACATCCCCGGCACCCACGAGGTCGAGCTCGAGAAGTCCCACCTGGGCCTGGTCGAGCTGCAGGTCAGCTGATGCTGCAGCTCTTCCTCGCCCACGGCCTCGGCGGCCGCTCCGACCTGCCCATCCCGCTCGGGCTCGCCGTTCGCGCGGCGGGTGCGGCGGTGTTCGTCTCCTTCGTCGCGCTCGCGTTCCTCTGGCCCGAGCCGCGACTGCGCGGCGCCGAGGCGGGCCGGCCGCTGCCCGCCGTACTCGAGCGGGTGGTCGACTCGCCGGTGACCCGCACGGTGCTGCGGGTGCTGGTGCTGGCCCTCGCCCTGTTCGTCGTGGTGGTCGGGCTGGCCGGGCCGGACGAGACCGAGGCCAACATCGCGCCGTGGCTGTTCCACATCACGTTCTGGGTGGGGCTGATCCCGGCGTCGCTGCTCCTCGGCGCGTTCTGGCGCTACGTCAACCCGCTGCGGCTGCTGCACGGCGGGGTCGCCCGGCTGTCCGGGTCCGACCCTGGTGAAGGGCTGCGGCGCTATCCCGAGCGGCTCGGCTACTGGCCCGCCGCGGTCTCGCTCGCCGCGTTCGTCTGGCTGGAGCTGGTCGCGCCGGCCCGCGACGAGCCGTACGTCGTCGCGTCGTTCATCGCGATCTACGGGCTCGTGCACTTCATCGCGGGCGCGGTCTACGGCGACACCTGGTTCGCCCGTGGTGACGGGTTCGAGGTCTACTCGTCGTTCATCGGCCGGCTGTCGCCGTTCGGGCGGCGCGGCGACGGGCGGCTCGTCGTCCGCAACCCGCTCAACGGCATCGACTCGGTCACTCCGCGGGCGGGGCTGGTCGCCGTCGTCAGCGTGCTGATCGGCTCGACGGCGTTCGACGGCCTGACCCGCACCCGGCTGTGGAAGGACAACGTCGAGGCGACCAGCATCCCGCTCGGCACGCTCGGCCTGCTCGGCTGCGTCCTCGTCGTCGCGGCGACCTACGTCCTCGCGGCGCGGCTCACCGCCCGCGCCGGCGGTGACGTGCCGGCCGGCTACTATCCCGGCGCGTTCGCCGCGTCGCTTATCCCGATCGCGCTCGGGTACGCCGTCGCGCACTACTTCTCGGTCTTCATGCTGGAGGGCCAGCGCACGCTGTTCCTGGCCAGCGACCCGTTCGAGACCGGCGCCAACCTCTTCGGCATGGCCCGCCGCCGGATCGACTACGCGCTGGTGTCGCCGGACACCATCGCCTACACGCAGGTCGGCGCGATCGTCGTTGGGCACGTCCTCGGCGTGATCGCCGCGCACGACCGCGCCGTTCGCCTGCTGCCCAAGGGTTCTACGGCGCGCGGTCAGTTCCCGATGCTGGTGGTGATGGTCGTCTACACCGTGACCGGCGTCGCGCTGCTGTTCGGCAGCTGACCCACGCCCGCCGCCCGCCGTCAGAGATCCGGCGTCAAGTGACGCGCCTCACGTCGGGCCGCCGCGACAAGCCTCACGCCGCGCCGGGCGTCAGCTCCGCCCCTGATGATCAAGTCTGTGCGATTCGCTTTATCCACTGAGCGTGCGTGCGGCTCGGCATCGCACAGACTTGATCATCAACGCGGCTTGCGCCGGCTCGGGTCTCCGCCGTCCCGTCCGCCGCTTGCGTTCGTGGCAGCCGCGGCGCCTACGCTCGTGACCATGAGCAGCGACGATCCGCGCCGGCTGGTCCCGCGCACCGACGAGGTGCTGGCCGACCCCGCGCTGGCCACGGCTGCGCAGACGCTCGGCCGGCCGGTGGTCAAGGCATCGGTCGTCGCGGCGCAGGCGCGCGCCCGGCGCGGCGAGATCGCGCCGGCGGAGGTCGCCCGGGCCGCGGCGGGCGCGCTCCCGCCGGGCGCGACGTCGTTGCGGCCGGTGATCAACGCGACCGGCGTCGTGCTGCACACCAACCTGGGCCGTGCGCCGCTGTCCGCGGCGGCCCGCGCGGCACTGGCCGTCGCGGCCGGTTACCTCGATGTCGAGTACGACGTGGCGTCCGGTAGGCGGGCCGAGCGCGGGCGAGGGCTGCTCGCCGCCCTGCGCGCCGCCGTACCCGCTGCGGGGGACGTGCTCGTCGTCAACAACGGCGCCGCCGCCCTGGTGCTCGCGGTGACCGCGCTCGCGAGCGGGCGAGAGGTCGTGGTGAGCCGCGGCGAGCTGGTCGAGATCGGTGACGGCTTCCGGCTGCCTGACCTGGTCACCTCGACCGGGGCACGGCTGCACGAGGTCGGCACGACCAACCGGACGACGCTGCTGGACTACGCCGACGTGGTCGGCCCGCAGACCGGCTGCATCCTCAAGGTGCACCCGTCGAACTTCCGCGTGGAGGGCTTCACCGGCGCGGTCGGCACGGCGCAGCTCGCGACGCTCGGCGTACCGGTCGTCGTCGACATCGGGTCGGGGCTGCTGCGCCGTGAGCCGCTGCTGCCGGACGAGCCAGACGCGACCACCGTGCTCGAGGCCGGAGCCGCGCTCGTCACCTCCAGCGGCGACAAGCTGCTCGGCGGGCCGCAGGCCGGGCTGGTCCTCGGCACGGCCGCGCTGGTCGAGCGGATGCGGCGGCACCCGCTGGCCCGGGCGTTGCGCGTCGACAAGCTCACCATCGCCGCACTGGAGGCGACGCTGCGCGGGCCGATGACGCCGACCCAGCAGGCGCTGCACACCGACGCCGACGAGCTGCGCCGGCGTGCGACGGCGCTCGCCTCGCGACTCGCAGCGGCGGGCGTCGACGCGGCCGTGACGCGGTCCGCCGGTGTCGTCGGCGGCGGCGGCGCGCCCGGCGTCGAGCTGCCGGGGTGGGCGGTGAGCCTGCCGCCGGCGTACGCCGCGCCGCTGCGCCTCGGCGACCCATGCGTCGTCGGGCGGATCGAGCGCGACCGTTGCCTGCTCGACCTGCGCTGCGTGCCGACCGAGTCGGACCCGGCCGTCGTGGCGGCCGTGATCGCGGCCCGCGAGCGCTGAGTGCACGTCGTCGCGACAGCCGGCCACGTCGACCACGGCAAGTCGACGCTGGTCCGCGCGCTGACCGGGATGGAGCCCGACCGGTGGGCCGAGGAACGCCGGCGCGGCATGACGATCGACCTCGGCTACGCGTGGACGCGGCTGCCGTCCGACCGGGAGGTCGCGTTCGTCGACGTGCCGGGGCACCAGCGGTTCATCGGCAACATGCTGGCCGGCGTCGGGCCGGTGCCGGCGGCGCTGTTCGTGGTGGCGGCCGACGAGGGGTGGCAGCGGCAGTCGGCCGAGCACCTGGCCGCGCTGGACGCGCTCGGCGTACGGCACGGGGTGCTGGCCGTGACGCGCAGCGACCTCGCCGACCCGGCCGCGGCGACCGAGGAGGCACTGGACCGGATCGGCCGGACGTCGCTCGGGCGGGTCCGCAGCGTCGCCGTCTCCGCGGTCACCGGTGCGGGGGTCGGCCTGCTCCGGGACGCGCTCGACATGCTCCTGGCGGAGCTGCCGCAGCCCGACGTCGACGCGCGCGTGCGGCTGTGGGTGGACCGGTCCTTCACGATCCGCGGGGCGGGCACGGTCGTCACCGGGACGCTGCCCGCCGGCCGGCTCGCCGTCGGCGACGAGCTGACGCTCGCGTCGTCCGGCGACCTCGTGCGGGTGCGGGCGATCGAGTCGCTGAAGCGGCGCATCGTCGAGGCGCACGCCGTCGCGCGCGTCGCGGTCAACCTGCGCGGTGTCGAGCTCGTCGACGTCGGCCGCGGCGACGCACTGCTTACACCAGGGCGCTGGCGTACGACGTCCGCCGTCGACGTGCGCGTGCGCGGCGCCGCCGTCGGTGACCTGCCGCGCGAGCTGGTGCTGCACCTCGGGTCGGCGGGTGTCCCGGTGCGGTTGCGCCGGCTCGGCGACGACGTCGCGCGCCTCGCCCTGCACACTCCGCTGCCGGTGCAGGCCGGCGACCGCGCGCTGCTCCGCGACCCGGGGCGGCAGAGCGTCGCGGCCGGCGTCGTCGTCCTCGACGCCGACCCGCCCGAGCTGGTGCGCCGCGGGGCGGCGCAGCTGCGCGCGGTCGCGCTGGCGTCCTCGACCGGCGTGGCCGACGTGGCGGCGGAGGTACGCCGGCGGGGTGCGGTCCGGCGTACCGAGCTCGTGGCGTTGGGCGTGATCGGTCCGGGTGCGGCGGTGTCGCCGGGGGCCGGCGACGACGCCGTCGTCGCGCCGGGCGTACGCGAGCTGCACGGCTGGCTGGTCGAGGAGTCGCTGTGGTCGCGCTGGCAGGAAGCGTTGCTGCGCACCGTCGACGAGCACCACGCCGCTCGTCCGCTGGACGCGGGCGTCGCGCCGGCGGCGGCGGAGCGCGCGGTCGGCGTACCGGACCGGGTGCTGCTGTCCGCGCTGGTCGGCGACACCCCTGCGATCGAGATGGCGGCGGGCCGGCTGCGCCGCCGAGCGGCGCGGGTCGCACTCCCAGCCGGGGTGGCCGAGGTGCGGACGCGGCTCGATCGCGACCCGTTCGACGCGCCGGACCAACCCGAGCTCGACCGGCTGGCGTTGACGACGCCGGTGCTCGCGGCCGCCGGCCGGGCCGGAGTTCTGCTGGTGCTCGGCGGCGGCGTCGTGCTCCACCCGGCCGCCGGCGACCGCGCGGCCGAGCTGCTGCGCGCGATCCCGCAGCCGTTCGGTCCCGCTGACGCCCGGGCCGCGCTCGGCGTACCGCGCCGGGTGGTCATCCCGCTGCTCGAGCATCTCGACCGGATCGGCGTGACGCGCCGCGACGGCTCGGTCCGCCACCTGCGCTGACCCCCGCCCCATCCCCCGTGCCAGCACAGCCAGGAAGATGGACCCTCCATCTAGCGCGCCGCACCGAAGGTGGAGGGTCCATCTACACCGGGATCCTGGCAGCTGGCACGTGGCTGGTGCCGGGTGGCAGGGATCGCGGCCCGCCACGCTCGGGTCGGGTCAGCCCTCGAGCGAGCTGCCTTCGACCTCGGGCTCGGCCGGCGCAGGCGCAGCCGGCGGCGGCACCGGACGCATGCGCTGACGGAACTCGGTGGCCGCCGCGACGTCCTGGATCTTGACCGCGGTCGCCGTGTCGTCGTCGACGGTCGCCATGACGCCCACCTCCTCGCCGTTCTCGACGTCGTCGATGCCGCCGCGCGTGGAGTTGACGAGCGTCTCGGCGGTGACGACGTACGTGCGGGTGTATCCGTCCTCGCTCCGGACCGAGATGGACGTGTCGCTCACCTCGGTGACCGTGCCGCGCTGGGTGGCGACGGTGATGTAGACGCCGTCGCT
Source organism: Mycobacteriales bacterium (assembly GCA_035645255.1). Classification (GTDB taxonomy): domain Bacteria; phylum Actinomycetota; class Actinomycetes; order BP-191; family BP-191; genus DASQMY01. The sequence continues at coordinate 3,914 of DASQMY010000278.1, read as the reverse complement.
CTGCTCGAGCGTGAACTCGCCGTGCAGCGCGCCGTGCATGCCGCCGAAGCCCCGGCCGCCGTGCCAGCGGCGGCCGCTCTTGCCGCCCGGCTCGGGGAGCTCGTCGGTCTTGGTCTCCGGCGCCTTCGTGGCACCTGCGCTCGGGGTGGCGTTCGGCGTCGGCGTCGTCGTGGCGTCCTGCGCGGCCGCGACGCCGGCCGCACCCATGGCGAGCCCGCCGATCACCACGGCTGCCGGCAGCAGCCGGCTCGTGACGCCGCGCCTGGGGCGCGGCTCGTTGGAGATCTCGTCGGTCATGTCGGCCCTCTCGGTGTACGCCGGCCCGTGCGGCCGGCTGTTACCGAGGACTCTCGCCAGCGAACCTGGGAACTCCCTGCGACCCCGCTACGCGCGCACTGCCAATCTCGCCCACGCATGAGGCCGGGCCGAGAAGCCCCAGCCGAAGCGAAGCGGGGCCATCAAGCACCACCCATCAAGTACGGAAGATCCAGATCGGCATGCCGATCTCCCAGCGGTGGTAGTTGCGGTCCTGCGACGCGTTGGTGACCCGCAGGCAGCCGTGGCTGGCCGGCTGCGACGGCACCGAGGGGCTGCCGTGGATCGCGTAGCCACCGTAGAAGTACGCCGGCCGCCACAGCTCCCCGAGGCGGCTGATCCGCAAGCCGTTGATCTTGCGGGTGAAGGCGAACCGACCGGTCGGCGTGGTCGCGCGGGAAGTCTGACCGTCGACCGTGTACAGCTGGCCGTTGCCGGACGACGTGTCGACGATCCGGACCACCTTGCCCCGGTGGCCGAGCACGATGACCTGCTTGGTGAGGTCGACCTCGACGTGACCGGCGCCGCGCACCTCGCGCATCCGCGCCCGCACCGGCTTGCCCATGCGCGCCCGCACCAGGGGGCCGACGATGCCGTCACGGGCCATCCGGTTGACCTTCTGGAACGGCACGACGGCGTGCAGCGTGTCGTAGCCGAACCGGCCGTCGACCGCGCCGACGTCGTACTTCTGCCGGACGAGCTCCTGCTGCAGCGCGAGCACGTCGGCGCCGGTCATCCCGGACCGCAGCGTGCGGCTTGTCGCCGTCACCTTCGGGAGCGCGCGGACGCCGCCGGTGTGGTCGACGTCGCTCGGGAAGTAGACGCGCAGGTAGTGCCCGCCGCTGGACGGCGGCGCGTAGCTGATCGAGTAGGTCCCCGTCGTGCCGAGCGTGGAGGACGCGACGTTGGACCACCCGGTCGAGGTCTTGCGCTGCAGGTAGATCCGCCGTCCGGAGTGCGCCGGGAGCACCCGGCCGGTGGCGGCGATCGGCGCGCCGGTGCCCACGAACGTGCTCGTCACGGTCGCGCTCATCGCGACGGCCACGCTGACCGGGCTGCGCGGGCTCGCACTCGCCCCGAAGTGCAGCGTGCGCAGGTGCACGAGCCCGTAGTGCGCGCCGCGCGTCGGCTTGAACGTGAACGACACGTTGCCGTTGCTGTCGGTCGTCCGGGCGCCGATCGTGGCCCAGGCGGTCGTCCCGAAGTAGCGGCGGCGCAGCTCTACCCGCTCGCCGGACTTGCGGTAGACGGTGCCCGACACGTTCGTGGCGCGGAGCGTCCCGGTCAGCGTCAACGACGACCCGTACCCGACCGAGAGCTTCGACCGCGTCATGCTCAGCGTCGTGGGCGCGAGCCACGGCGTCCTGATCAGCGACCTCGGGGCGCTGGCGTTGCCCGCCGTGTCGACGACCCAGACGGCGAACTTGTACGCCGTGCCGTTGCGCAGCCCGGTCACGGTCTTGGTGAAGCCGGCGCCCACGTGGACCAGCGTGCCGGTGGTCCGGGACGGCGTCGCGGACGCGGCGAACCGGCGTACTTCGAAACGGGCGAAGTCGGCCGGCTTGGTCGCCGCCCAGCGCAGGTAGACGCGCGCGTCAGCCACGGAGCCGGTGAACGACGTCACGGGGGCCGGCGCCGTCTTGTCCTGCACGCTGACGGTGCCCGTGCGCGTGCTGTCGACAGCCGACCGGTAGGTGAACGTGCCGGTCGCCGGGAAGATGACGGAGCGCTGGTCGCCGGCGACGCTGCACTTGGCGAGCGCCGTGGCCGAGCAGCCAGGGTGCGAGGCCGCGAAGGTCGCCGGCGCGTCCCACACGATCCCCTCGCCGGCCGTCGTGAACGTCCAGCGGACGGTGTCGCCCTTCTCGACTGTCTTGGCGGCCGGGGTGAACGCGGTGGCCGACACGGAGATCTCGTGGGTCGCCGCGGACGCGGCCGGCGCGCCACCGCCCACAAGACCGGTGAGGACAGCAGAGACGACGAGCAGGGAACGACCGCGTGCCACGTGAGGCTCCTCTTCCGACAACAGAGACGACGTCCGACTGTGCAACGGACGCCGCTGAGCCCACTGACCGGGCGCAGCGAGTGTATCGACAGACCCGACGCCCGCCTGGGCAAGTGCCGGAAGAGGTCAGTCCGCTACACAACCGTCGCTGCCGGGATAGACGCACACGCGGGCGCATTGGTTGGCCGCGACAATGGTCGGATGTTGGACCAGCTCAGCCCGCAGCGTCGCCGGTTCGTCATCGGTGCCGCGGCGCTCGTCGTTCTGCTCGCCGGCGGGCTGACCGCCGGCGCGGTCGCGCGACGCGGGACGCCGCTGCGCGATGTCCCGGATGGGCAGGTACCCGTCGTCGTCGTGCCCGGGTACGGCGGCGACGCCGGCAGCGTCGCGACCCTCGCGGACCGGCTCCGCTCACTCGGCCGACCGGTCCACGTGGTCGAGCTCCCCGCCGCCGGGACCGGGACGGTCGCGGCGTCCGCCGGCGGGCTGCAGCGAGCCGTCGAAGCGCTTGGGGTCGACCGGGTCGACCTCGTCGGCCACTCGGCCGGAGGGGTCGTCATCCGGTACTGGGCGGCCCGGCTCGACGACGACGACGTCGCGCGGCGGATCGTCACGCTCGGCTCGCCGCACCACGGCACGACGCTGGCGGCCGACCTCGGCGGGCTGTCGCCGGCCGACTGCCGGGGCGCGTGCGCCGAGCTCCGGCCCGGCTCGCAGGTGCTGCGCGACCTCAACTCGGGCGACGAGACACCGGGTGGTGCGGCCTGGACTGCGGTGTGGACGTCCGGCGACCAGACGGTGACGCCGCCGGAGTCGGCGGTCCTCGACGGCGCGGCCAACGTCCGCGTGCAGGACGTCTGCCCCGGCGCCCGGGTCTCGCACGGCGGGCTGGTCCGCGACCCGCTGCCCGTCGCGCTCACCCTGGCCGCGGTCGACGGCCGCGCGGCAACCGCGTCCTGCTGAGCCGGCGACGCCGAAGGCGGCGGTGGTCGCCCACCGCCGCCCCGGCACAGGTGGGCCGCTCCGTGATCGGTGCGGAGCGGACGTCGCGAGGGGTATTCGACCCCCGGCGGCGGAACCCTTCCGGGACGAGCTGTGCCGCCTAGCTGGTGATGTCCTTGGACTGGAAGTTGGCCCAGGACGCACCGAGCAGCACCACCATGTAGACGGCCTGGAGTGCGACGCCCCGCTGGATGTCCCGCCACAGCGGCGGCTCGCGGAACATGTCGACGAACGCCAGCCAGTACCTGGTCGGCAGGTACGGCTGCACGGCGGCGGCGGCGTCGATCGTCAGGAGCAGCGTCGACGACACGAGTACGGCGAGCGCGCCGAGTGCCGCCGCGAGCGGCGAGTCGGTGATCGTGGAGAGGAACAGCGCGACCGACGCCACCCCGAGCATGGACCACCCGACGTACAGCACGGTGTAGACGATCCGCCTGGTCGCCTCCGGACCGGTCAGCTCCGGGCCGGACAGCGTCGGCACCGGGTTGACACCGAACAGCTGGAGGCCGACGACGTAGTTGATCCCCGCGACGAAGACCACCGCGAACAGGATGAACAGGACGACGACGAGCAGCTTGGTCCACAGCAGCCG
>DASQMY010000277.1:0-2558 GCA_035645255.1 Mycobacteriales bacterium | reverse complement strand
TGGGCCGCCGCAGCGGCCGGCGCCGGAAGCAGCTCGCGCAGGAACGCGCCGGTGTGGCTGCCGTCAATCAGCGCGACCTGCTCCGGCGTGCCCTCAGCGACGACCAGGCCGCCGCCGACGCCGCCCTCGGGACCCATGTCGACGACCCAGTCGGCCGTCTTGATGACGTCGAGGTTGTGCTCGATCACCAGTACGGTGTTGCCGGCGTCGACCAGCCGGCCGAGTACGCCGAGCAGCTTGCGGATGTCCTCGAAGTGCAGGCCGGTCGTCGGCTCGTCGAGGATGTAGATCGTCCGGCCGGTGGACCGCTTCTGCAGCTCCGCGGCCAGCTTGACCCGCTGCGCCTCGCCGCCGGAGAGCGTCGGCGCGGGCTGGCCGAGCCGGACGTAGCCCAGGCCGACGTCGACCAGCGTGCGCAGGTGCCTCGAGATCGCCGGGACGGCGGCGAAGAACTCGGCCGCCTCCTCGATCGGCATGTCGAGCACCTCGGAGATCGTCTTGCCCTTGAAGTGCACCTCGAGCGTCTCGCGGTTGTAACGGGCGCCGTGGCAGACCTCGCACGGGACGTAGACGTCCGGCAGGAAGTTCATCTCGATCTTGATCGTGCCGTCGCCGGAGCACGCCTCGCAGCGCCCGCCCTTGACGTTGAACGAGAACCGCCCCGGCTGGTAGCCGCGCACCTTGGCCTCGGTGGTCTCCGCGAACAGCCTGCGCACGTGGTCGAACACACCGGTGTAGGTCGCCGGGTTGCTCCGCGGCGTGCGGCCGATCGGGCTCTGGTCGACGCCGACCACCTTGTCCAGGTGCTCCAGGCCGGTGACCCGCTTGTGCCGGCCGGGCACGTGCCGCGCGCCGTTGATCTTGTTGGCCAGCACCGAGTGCAGGATGTCGTTGATCAGCGTCGACTTGCCCGAGCCGGACACGCCGGTGACCGCGACGAAGCAGCCGAGCGGGAACGACACGGTGACGTCGCGCAGGTTGTGCTCGCGCGCGCCGTGCACGGTGACCACCCGGTCGCCCGGCCTGCGCCGGATGTCCGGCACCGGGATCGAGCGGCGGCCGGAGAGGTAGGCGCCGGTGATCGACCGCTCGCTGGTCAGCAGGTCGTCGAGCGTGCCGGACACCACGATCTCGCCGCCGTGCTCCCCCGCGCCCGGGCCGATGTCGACGATCCAGTCGGCGTGCTTGATGGTGTCCTCGTCGTGCTCGACGACGATCAGCGTGTTGCCGAGGTTGCGCAGCCGCTCGAGCGTCTCGATCAGCCGGCGGTTGTCGCGCTGGTGCAGCCCGATCGACGGCTCGTCCAGGACGTAGAGCACGCCGACCAGCCCCGAGCCGATCTGCGTCGCCAGCCGGATCCGCTGCGCCTCGCCGCCGGCGAGCGTGCCCGCTGCCCGGTCGAGCGACAGGTAGTCGAGGCCGACGTCGAGCAGGAAGCCGAGCCGCGCGTTGACCTCCTTGAGGACCCGCTCGGCGATCATGGTCTCCCGCTCGTTGAGCTCCATGCCGCGCAGGAACGTCGCGCAGTCGGCGATCGACAGCGCCGCGACGTCGGCGATCGTCCGGCCGCCCATCGTCACCGCGAGCGACTCCGGCTTGAGCCGGGACCCCTGGCAGCCCGGGCAGGGCACCTCGCGCATGTAGCCCTCGTAGCGCTCCCGGCTGGTGTCGCTCTCCGCCTCGGCGTGCCGCCGCTCGAGGTAGGGGATCACGCCCTCGAAGCTGGTCCAGTAGGACCGCTCACGGCCGTAGCGGTTGCGGTAGCGGACGTGCACCTGGGTGTCTCCGCTGCCGTGCAGGACCGCCTTCTGCGCCTTGGCCGGCAGCTTGTACCAGGGCGTGTTCATCCGAAAGCCGTTGGTCTCGGCCACCGCCTTCAGCAGCCGGCCGAAGTACTCGATGTGGTGGCCGCTCGACCAGGGCGCGATGGCGCCCTCCTCGAGCGACCGGTCCTCGTCGGGGACGATCAGCTCGGGGTCGACCTCGCGCCGCGTGCCGAGCCCGGTGCACTCCTGGCAGGCGCCGTACGGCGAGTTGAACGAGAACGACCGCGGCTCCAGCTCCGGGAAGCTCACGCCGTCGTACAGGCAGGCCAGGTGCTCGGAGAACTGCCGCTCGCGGGCCGGGTCGTCCTCCGGGAGGTCGACGAACTCGAGGGTCAGCATGCCCTCGCCGAGCCGCAGCGCGGTCTCCACCGAGTCGGTGAGCCGCCGCTTGGCCGACTCCTTGACCGAGAGCCGGTCGACCACGACGTCGATGGTGTGCTTCTCGTACTTCTTCAGCTTGGGCGGCTCGGCCAGCGGGTGCACGACGCCGTTGATCCGGGCCCGGGAGAACCCCTTGGTGAGCAGCTCGCCGAACAGCTCGACGTACTCCCCCTTGCGCCCGCGGACGACTGGCGCGAGCACCTGGAAGCGGGCGCCCTCCTCCATCGCGAGCACCTGGTCGACGATCTGCTGCGGGGTCTGCCGGGCGATCGGCCGCCCGCACTGCGGGCAGTGCGGCCGGCCGGCGCGCGCGAACAGCAGGCGGAGGTAGTCGTAGACCTCGGTGATCGT
>DASQMY010000276.1:0-7532 GCA_035645255.1 Mycobacteriales bacterium | reverse complement strand
GGCGATGTTGCGGACCTGGCTGGTGAGGTTGCCGGCCATGAAGTTGACGTTGTCGGTGAGGTCCTTCCACGTCCCGGCGACGCCCTGGACGTCCGCCTGGCCGCCGAGCTTGCCCTCGGTGCCCACCTCGCGCGCCACGCGCGTGACCTCCGCGGCGAACGACGACAGCGTGTCGACCATCGTGTTGATGGTCGCCGCGAGGGCGGCCACCTCGCCGCGCGCCTCGACGGTGATCTTCTGGCTCAGGTCGCCGCGGGCCACCGCGGTCGCGACGTGCGCGATGTTGCGGACCTGGCTGGTCAAATTGCCGGCCATGTAGTTGACGGAGTCGGTGAGGTCCTTCCAGGTGCCGCTGACTCCCTTGACCTCGGCCTGGCCGCCCAGCTTGCCCTCGGTGCCGACCTCGCGGGCGACCCGGGTCACCTCGTCGGCGAACGACGACAGCTGGTCGACCATCGTGTTGATGGTGTTCTTCAGCTCGAGGATCTCGCCCCGCGCGTCGACGGTGATCTTCTGGCTCAGGTCGCCCTGCGCCACCGCGGTCGTGACCTGCGCGATGTTGCGGACCTGACTGGTCAGGTTGCCGGCCATGAAGTTGACGCTCTCGGTGAGGTCCTTCCAGGTGCCGCTGACCCCCTTGACCTCGGCCTGGCCGCCCAGCACACCTTCGGTGCCGACCTCCCGCGCCACCCGCGTGACCTCGTCGGCGAACGACGACAGCTGGTCGACCATCGTGTTGATGGTGTTCTTCAGCTCGAGGATCTCGCCGCGCGCCTCGACGGTGATCTTCTGGCTCAGGTCACCGCGCGCGACGGCAGTGGCGACCTGCGCGATGTTGCGGACCTGGCTGGTCAGGTTGCCGGCCATCACGTTGACCGAGTCGGTGAGGTCCTTCCACGTGCCGGACACGCCCTTGACGTCCGCCTGCCCGCCGAGGATGCCCTCCGTGCCGACCTCGCGGGCGACCCGCGTCACCTCGTCGGCGAACGACGACAGCTGGTCGACCATGATGTTGACCGTGTTCTTCAGCTCCAGCATCTCGCCCTTGACGTCCACGGTGATCTTGCGCGACAGGTCGCCCTTCGCGACCGCGGTCGTGACGAGCGCGATGTTTCGCACCTGGCTGGTCAGGTTGGACGCCATGAAGTTCACCGAGTCGGTCAGGTCCTTCCAGCTCCCCGACACGCCGCGGACCTTCGCCTGCCCGCCCAGCTTGCCCTCGGTGCCGACCTCCCGCGCCACCCGCGTCACCTCGGAGGTGAACGACGAGAGCTGGTCGACCATCGAGTTCACCGTCTTGCCGATGCGCAGGAACTCGCCCTTGACCGGCTGGCCCTCGATCTTGAGCGCCATCTTCTGGGAGAAGTCGCCGTCGGCGACCGCGGCGATGACGCGACCGACCTCGACCGTCGGCCGGACCAGGTTGTCGATCATCTCGTTGATGGCGTTGACGCTCTCCGCCCAGGCGCCGACGCCAGGCCCGTGCGCCAGCCGCTCGGTCATCCGGCCCTCGCGGCCGATCAGCCGGCCGACCCTGGCCAGGTCGCGGGCCCGCTGAGCGTTGCCGTCGACCATCTGGTTGAAGACCTTGGCGAGCTCGGCCGGCACTCCGCTCCCGCGGGTGGACAGCTTCACCGAGAAGTCGCCGTCGCGTACGGCGGTCAGCGCGGTGAGCAGCTCGAGCAGTGCCGCATCGTTGACGGTCGCCGCCCCGGCGGCGCCGCCCCCTGCTCGGCGTACCGCTCCGTTGCCGGCCGGTTGCCCCCCGCCGGCCTCGGCGCCGTTCGCCGACGTCGCCCCGTCGGCCCGCGCCGTGATCCCGGCGGTGCTCTTCGCGGCCGCCGCCGTGCGGCGGGCGCGCGTGGTTCTGGCAGATCCGTTAGCCGGCACTGTGGCTCCTCGGGACGGCAAGCCTCGCGACGCCGCGAGCGTGCCGACAGTGTGTCACCCCCGCCTGGCCGCTACCGGTGAAGCTCCGGGGGTGACGGTCGGTCATCGCTGCAGGTCGGCCCAGGTGCGCCGGGCGCAGGGGTAGGTTCTGCCACGAGCTCGTCGGCGTCCCGTACGGCGGGCTCCGGCGCAGCAGCGGAGGGTCGCATCAACGAGGCAGGAGCGCGCGCGAAGGCGACGTTCCTCCCGAGGGCGCAGTCGCCGTCGGAGGGGCGGCGCTTCATCCAGCGCGTCCTCCGCGACTGGTCCGCCGAGGGCGCCCTCGACGACGCCCTGCTGCTCGCCACCGAGCTGATGACCAACGCGGTCGTGCACGCCGGGACCGACTTCGACCTCACTCTGGAGCGCCGGCGCGGCGCCCTGCTGGTCACGGTGGGCGACCGCTACTCGGCACGGACCCTGCCGGCCGCCCCGATGAGCCCGCCGGAGGACAGCGAGGGCGGCCGTGGACTCTTCCTGATCGCGACGATCGCCGAGCGCTGGGGAGTGGTGCACTCGCGGACGGGCAAGCACGTCTGGTTCGAGCTCCCGCTCACCGGCGACGCCGCACCAGTCGGCGGGCCCGCACCTGCGTCGGCTCCGGCCGCGCTGACGCTCGCGGCCGCTCAGGTCGCCTCGCTCACCGCGGGACCGGACGGCGTCGTCACCGGCTGGGGCGGCGACGCGGAGCGGATGTTCGGCTGGACCGGCGAGCAGGTCGTCGGCCGGCCGCTCGCCGAGCTCGCCACGTTGGACGGCGATCCGACCTCCCTGCACGAGCACACCATGGCGCACGGCCGCTGGTACGGCTCGGTGCGCGTCCGGCACGTCGACGGCGACACCATCCAGGTGTACGGCGTGCACCTCGCCGCGGAGGGTGACGACGAGGGCATCGCCTGCCTCTGGACCCGTCATGACAGTCGTGCCCTGCTCGAGCCGCCCGTCGCGGCCGCGCGGCGCGCTGCGGTCGACGGGCCGGGGCCGCGCGCGGGGCTCGGCCGGCTGCTCGGCCTAGCAGACTCGGTGGTGTCGCGCCTGACGCTGGACGAGCTGCTGGAGCAGACGCTGGAGCGGTTGTGCACGCAGACCGGCGGCGACGCGTCGTACGTCGTCCTGCTGACGGAGGACGGCGCGAAGTTCGAGATCCGGGCCGCGTACGGGCTGGCCATGCACGACTCGCGCGCCGTGCAGCACGGCGGCGCGGAGGGCATCACCGGACGGCTCAGCCGGCAGCAGATGCCGATCGTCGTGCCCGACATCGAAGGTGAGCCGGGTCTGCACACCCTGCGCGGCAGCGGGCTGCGTGCGCTCGTCGCGGCGCCGCTGGTGGTCGAGGGCCGGCTGACCGGCGCGATCCACATCGCGTCACGCACGCCGGGGCGGTTCACCAATGACGACGCCGTCGCGCTGCAGCACGCGAGCGACCAGCTCGCGCTCGCCATCGAGAGCGCCCGGCTCGGCGAGCTCGAGCGTCGGCGGCGCGGCTGGCTCGCCTACCTCGCCGAGGCGAGCGACCTGCTCGCCGGCACGCTCGACCTCGACATGACGATGGCCCTGGTCGCACAGCTCGTCGTGCCCGCGGTCGCCGAGTGGTGCTCGCTGCACCTGGAGCAGGACGGCGAGCCGGAGCTGAGCTACGTGTGGCACGCCGACGAGAGCCGGATCGACGTGCTCCGTGCTGTGCTCGAGGCGATGCCGGCGCCGGAGCGCCGCACGCGCAGCACGTCGAGCCCGGCCGCCCGCCGGCAGGCGTGGCGGCCGCCCGCCCCCACGGCGGAGCTGGTCGCGTCCGTCGCGACGACCCCGGCCGAGCGCGCCATCGCGCAGGTGATCGCGGCCGACGACCGTGTGTCGCTGCCACTGGTAGCCCGCAACCGGACGCTCGGAGCGATCGTCATCGGCAGGTCACCGCGCAGCCCGTTCACCGCTGACGAGATCGAGCTCGCCGGTGACCTCACCAGACGCGCCGCGCTCGCGATCGACAACGCGCGGCTCTACCGCGACCGGGTGGCGGTGGCGCGGGCGCTGCAGCGGAGCCTGCTGCCGCCGGAGGCACCGGTGATCTCCGGCTGCGACGTCGGCGTCTCCTACCTCGCGTCCGGCGCCGGCAACGAGGTGGGCGGCGACTTCTACGACGTCTTTCCGATCGACGGGACCCGGTGGGGCGTCGCGATCGGCGACGTCTGCGGCAAGGGCGCCGAGGCCGCCGCCGTCACCGGGCTGGCCAGGCACACGATCCGGCTGCTAGGTCGCGAGGGACGGCCGGTGACCGAGGTGCTCGGGCGGCTCAACCGCGCGATCCTCGACGAGGGCCCGCGCTCGCGCTTCCTCACTGCGATCTACGCCGACCTGCTGCCGACCGCGGCCGGGATCCAGCTCACGATCTGCGCGGCCGGGCACCCGCTCCCGCTGGTGAGCCGTACCGACGGCCACGTCCGGACGATCGGCGAGCCGCAGAGCCTGCTCGGGGTGCTCGACGAGCCCGACCTGCAGGCACAGACGGTCCACCTGACCGCCGGCGAGACGCTGGTGCTCTACACGGACGGCGTCACCGAGCGGCGGTTCGAGGGCCGGATGCTGGGCGAGGACGGGCTGGCCGAGGTGCTGCGCGCCAACTGCCGGCTGCCCGCGTCCGCCCTCGCCAGCCGGATCGAACGCGCGGTCGTCGACTTCCAGCGCGAACCCCCGCGCGACGACATGGCCGTCCTGGTGATCCGCGTCCTGTAGTCAGACCTCGACCACTACGGGGATGATCATCGGGCGGCGGCGGTAGGTGTCGTTGACCCAGCGGCCGACGGCGCGCCGTACCAGCTGCTGGAGCGCCTGGGCGTCCGAGACGCCCTCGGCGGTCGCGGTCTCCAGCGCCAGCAGGACGCGCTCGCGGGCGCCGTCGAACCCGTCCTTGACGTCGTCACTGAACCCCCGCGCGAAGATCTCCGGCCCGGCGCTGACCTTGCCGGTCATCGAGTCGACGACCACCACGACGGTGATGAACCCTTCCTCGCCGAGGATGCGCCGGTCCTTGAGTGCCGCCTCGCTGATGTCGCCGACGACCAGACCGTCCACGTAGACGTAGCCGCACGGCACCTGGCCGCTGATGCCGGCCCGCCCGTCGACCAGGTCGACCACCACGCCGTCCTCGGCGATCACGATCCGGTCCCGCGGTACGCCGGTCAGCTCGGCCAGCTTGGCGTGCGTCCGCAGGTGCCGCCACTCACCGTGCACCGGCATGAAGTTGCGCGGCTTGGTCGCGTTGAGCAGGTAGAGCAGCTCGCCGGCCGGCGCGTGGCCGGAGACGTGCACCAGGGCGACGCCCTTGTGCACGACCTCGGCACCCCACCGGGTGAGGCCGTTGATGACCCGGTGGACGGCGTTCTCGTTGCCCGGGATGAGGCTCGAGGCCAGGACCACGGTGTCGCCCGCCTCGATCCGGACCGGGTGGTCACGACCGGCCATCCGCGAGAGCGCAGAGAGCGGCTCACCCTGGCTGCCGGTCGAGATCAGCACGACCCGGTCCGGCGGCAGCAAGTCGACCGACTTGAGGTCGACCAGCGTGTCACCCGGCACCTGCAGGTAGCCGAGGTCGCGGGCGACGCCCATGTTGCGGACCATCGAGCGCCCGACGAGCGCGACCCGACGCCCGCTCTCGTGCGCCGCGTCGATGATCTGCTGCACCCGGTGCACGTGGCTGGCGAAGCAGGCGACGATGATCCGCTTCTCGGCCGCCCGGAACACCTGGCGCAGCACCTCGCCGACCTCGCGCTCGCTCGTGACGAACCCCGGCATCTCGGCGTTGGTCGAGTCCGACAGCAGCAGATCGATGCCCTCGCGGCCGAGACGCGCGAAACCGCCCAAGTCGGTCAGCCGGCCGTCGATGAGAGTCTGGTCCATCTTGAAGTCGCCGGTGTGCAGGACGACGCCGGCCGGCGTCCTGATGCCGACGGCCAGCGCGTCCGGCACCGAGTGGTTGACCGCGAAGAACTCGCAGTCGAACGGCCCCAGCGTCCGGCGGTCCTCCGCGCCGACGACGTGGACGGCAGGGACGATGCGATGCTCCTGCAGCTTGCTCGTCAGCAGCGCGAGGGTGAGGCGTGACCCGTAGATCGGGACGTCGGCGCGCTCGCGCAGGAGGAACGGCACGGCGCCGATGTGGTCCTCGTGCGCGTGCGTCAGCACGATCGCCTCGATGTCGCCGAGCCGGTCCCTGATCGAGCGGAAGTCGGGCAGGATCAGGTCGACGCCTGGCTGCTCGGTCTCCGGGAACAGCACGCCGCAGTCGACGATCAGCAGCCGGCCGGCGTACTCGAAGACCGTCATGTTGCGGCCGATCTCCCCCAGGCCGCCGAGCGCGACGACGCGCAGCGCGCCGTCCGGGAGTGCAGGTGGTGCGCCGAGCTCAGGGTGCGGGTGGCTCACGCCGCGCTTCCGGCCACGGCCGCGCTGCGCAGGTCGAGCTGCAGCACGGCGAGCTGCTCGTCCGTCGCCGCCACGAGCGGCAGGCGGACCGGCCCGGCCGGCAGGCCGACCATCTCGAGCGCCGCCTTGCACAGCGTCGGGTTGCTGGTGCGGAACAGGCCGGCGAACAGCGGCATCAGCTCGAGATGGAAGGCGCGGGCGGTGTCGACCTCGCCTGCTACGTACGCCTCGACCATCCGGCGCATCCGCTCGCCCGCGATGTGGGTGGCCACGCTGACCACGCCGACCGCGCCGATGGACATCATCGGCAGAGTGAACTCGTCGGAGCCGCAGTAGTTGGCGATGTCGCAGCGCGCCTGCACCCAGCTGCTCGCGACGACGTCGTTCTTCGCGTCCTTGACCGCGACGATCTGCGGGTGCGCGGCGAGCTCGACGATCGTCGCGGTGTCGATCGGGACACCGCTGCGGGCCGGGATGTCGTACAGCATGACCGGCAGACCGGTCGACGAGGCGACCGCCTCGAAGTGGGCGCGCAGGCCGGACTGCGACGGCTTGCTGTAGTACGGCGTCACGACGAGCAGGCCGGTCGCGCCGGCCTTCTCCGCCTGCCGGGCGAGCTCAGTGGTGTGCGCGGTGGCGAACGTCCCGACGCCGGCGAGGATCGGCGCACCGCGGTCACCGACCGCGTCGACGACCGCGCGCAGGATGTCGGCCTTCTCGGCGTCCGTGGTCGTCGCCGACTCGCCGGTCGTCCCGTTGACCACCAGCCCGTCCGAGCCGTGATCGAGCAGGTGTGCGGCCAGTTGCTGCACGCCGGCGAAGTCGATCTCGCCGTTGTCCGTCATCGGCGTGACCATCGCCGTCAGCACCCGCCCGAAAGGCGTCCTCGTCACCATCTCGCTCCGATCGCTGCGCAGGCCCGGTGTCCGTACGACGGTAGTGGGCCGCTCGCGGGCGGCCAAACGGTCGAGCGCTCGTTCACGGCGTGTCGCGGCGCGGCGGAGCGCTCTCCACCGCACTGTCATCCGCTGCTGCCCGGTCGCGCAGGATCGCGTGCGCGAGGTCCCTTGCGACCACCTGCCACTGCTCCGGCGTACGCGGCGTCGCCGAGGCCGGCCCCGCCAGCGCGTCGAGAAGCAGCCCGTCGATCGCTGCCGCGAACCAGCGGGCGCGCAGCTCGGGCTGGG
>DASQMY010000275.1:0-7986 GCA_035645255.1 Mycobacteriales bacterium | reverse complement strand
CACAGCGGCACCCCAGCCAACAGCGGGAAGGTACTGGCCGCCGTACCAGCCGGGCACCGGTCCGCCCGCGCCTGCCTGGTCTCCGACACCGACGACGACGACCCGCTCGGTGATCCGCGGCAGCTCGACGGCGGACGGCTCTCGACCTGCTGCGACGACGACGGAGTCCTCGACCACGCGGCCCCCGGCGGCCAGGCAGAGCACCCGCGTCGACCCGCCGGCCACGACGAGCGTGTCGAGCGCCTCGCCCCGCGGGCGGCTGGCGACGGTGATCACCGCGACCTCGCCGTCGTGCACGACAGCCGGCTGCGCCCGCCTGCTCGCCGGGGCGGAGCGGACGAGCGCGTCGGACATGGCGGCGATCCGCTCGGCCGCCTGCGGGGTCGGCTGCGCGTTGGCGACCGTCGCGACCGGACTCGTCGCGAGCCGGGTCAGCGGCACGGCGCCCGCGGCGATCACGGTACGGCGACCGGTCGCGGCAGCGTGCGGGACCACTGAGAGCGTCGCCTGCGTCCGGCCGGCGGTCGCGGCCCGGACCGACGCGAGAGTCGGCGGCGTCCGGCGCGTCCGCCAGGTCGTCGGCGAGCGAGCCGAACGTCGGTGCGGCAGCGCGGTCACCGCGCAGCGCGGACACCGTCGTCGCGCCCTGCCCCGCTGCAGAAAGCATCATCGCCGCGCGCAGGAAGCGCTCCGCGCCGCCCGGGTCGCCGGCAGTCAGCACCGCAGCCGCCGTCTTCAGCTGCGCCGACGCCGCGACGCGCGCGTCGATCTTCGCGCGGTCGGTGACGAACGGCAGCGGCTTGCGGCCGCCGAGCGGCAGCTTGACCTGGTGGTAGTCGACGGGCGCCGCGCCGGTGAACCTCGAGGCCGGCAGCGTGGTGTCGATGGTCAGACCGTCGCACGCGTCGACCGTCTCGCCGGCCGGGATCACCGGCGCCTTGGGGTTCTGCGCCGGGCCCCACACGCCCGCTGGGAACGCCGCCGGCGGTCGAGCGGCCAGTCCGATCCCAGCGAGGGCGAATGCCTGCCCGTCGAGGGACGCGACGGTCACGGTCAGCACCGAGTCGAGCGTCGCGCTGTACATCGGCGCAACCCCGAGTCCGGCCACCGGCGCGGCCACCGACCTGGTGGGAGCCGCCGCCTTGGCGAGCGCGACCCGCTCGTTCGGGGCGGTCGTGACGAAGGTCAGCACGAACTCCGGTACGACGCGGAACGGGTTGGCGGCGCTGCCGTCGGGCGGCTTGGCGACGCCGCCGGACGCCGACTTCCCGGCCACCAGCCCGCCGCGCATGACCGACGCCTGGATGACCTGGGCGTCGGCGCCGCCGCGCAGGTACTTCTGCGCGAACGCCGCAGCGTCCAGCGCGCGCTCGGCGGGGTCGGCCCGGTCGCCGAACTCGAACGGAACGCGGAAGCCGTGAACAGTGAAGTGGCCCTTGCAGAAGATCGGTGGCCCGGTGACCTCGACGTCGACCCCGAACGACAGCTCCAGCGTGACGGACCCGAAGAGCAGCCACACCCGGATGGACACGTCGAGCGTCGCGTAGACCCGGACCGAGAACCAGAACGGGTCGAAGAACACGATCGCGTCGCCGCCGATCGCCAGGCGGGCGCGGGCCGGGCCGAAGTGCGCGGCGACCTCGATGTGCACGCCGGCCATCAGCGCCTCGGAGCACAGCGCGAAGTAGACCTCGCCGACGATGCTGATGTTGGACAGCGGGCTCCACCGCAGCCCCACCCGCGGCACCACCGGGTAGCCGTCGTGGTGGAAGCGCGGGTGGTAGCCGCCGATGCTCACCACGAACTGGCCCGAGTTCGGGCCCTTCCACCACGTCGCGAACGCGAACCCGCCGGTCAGCCGGACCGACTCGTGCAGCAGCCAGGAGTTCTCCGTCAGCTGCGCCTGCACGATGAGCACGCCTTCGCGCGTCGAGAACCGCGCGAGCAGGGCGAGCTCGACGGACACCAGCGTCAGCTGGGCCGCCGGCAGCTGGGCGCGGGCGACGCCGAGGATCGCGATCTCCAGGCCGTCGCCGAACTGCACGGTGACGAGCAGCTCGCCGGTGATCAGGACGAAGCTGTTGAAGCTGATGCCCGCGGCCACCCAGCAGGTGCCCTGCAGCGGCGGCACCAGCGTGCGCATGTCGGCCAGCTGCTGCATCGGCTCCGGCGCCGGGCCGCTCGCCCGCAGCGCCAGCATGAACGGGTGCTCGTGCAGCGTCTCGATCGCAGGCGGGCGCAGCTCGCGGTTGATGCCGAAGCCGATGCCGATGCCGGTGATGAAGAACGCCGGCGGCCCGCCGATCGGCGCGTGCAGGACGCCGAAGGCGAAGAACGAGGCGAACGACGTGCCGGCCGGCGTCGTCGGGTTGGCGTAGCCGCCGTACAAGTCGAGGCCGTAGACGCTGAAGCCGACCCGAAGCATGCCGAGGTACTCGACACCGGACAGCGGCGCGGTCAGCGGGAACTTGCGCAGACCGCCCGCGAGCGTCAGCCCGCCGATGCTGCTCGCGATGGCGAACCCGTCGAGGTCGACCTCCCACGAGCTGGCCTCGAAGAACGGCCGCGACACGTGGTAGGTCAGCCGCAGCTTGTCGACGGCCGCGCTCAGTCCCATCAGCGAGACCTGGGCGTCCAGGTAGAGGCTGATCGACTCCATCTGCCGCGGCGTGACGCCGGCGCGGTAGCCCACACCGAGGCCGACCTGGTCGAGGTAGACCGGCCCGAACGCGCGCTGGATCGGCAGGAACCACGGACCGTCGCCGCTGCCCGCGCGCAGGGTGACGGCCACGCCCTGCCCGTGCTCCTGTACGGCGACGGCCGGGCTGAACGCCGGACGCGGCGGTGCGCCGCTGCCGCCGGCGTCCCGCAGGACACCCTGCGCGATCGCGTTGCTCCCGCCGCCCGAGCCAAGCGGCACGGCGAGCCCGTCCAGGTCGACCTGCACCCCGCCGGCGAACTCGGGGTTGCCGCCGGTGCCCATGACGACGCTGCCGAACAGGTGGACGGCGACGGAGTCGAGCCGGAGCCCGGCGTCGACCAGCGGTCCGGAGACCTTGCCCAGTCGCAGGCCGACGCCGTTGACCTCAACCCCGGGAGCCGGGGTGATCGTCGTCGCGTCGATCCGCAGCAGCGACAGCACGACGCCCGGCGACGCGTTCCCCGACGGCGGCTCGATCCACGACGCGTCGACCTCGAGGACGAGCGACAGGTCTCCGCCGGACGTCAGCTCGATGCCGGCCGCGTTGGTGGTCGTCATCGAGACGCCGAGGACGCCGCCGGTGTTGGCGATGGAGAAGCTGAATTCGTCGACGACGACCTTCGGCGCCGCCGCGGCGAGCCGGCTGGCGATCGTCAGCAGCTTGCCCGGCCAGTCGGTCAGCACTTGCGGCATCAGCCGCGGCGCGGTGGCCGGCGCGGCAGGGTCGAGGATCGACCCCCCGAGGATGGAGCGCACCGTCGTGACCGGCGGCGCGGCGGGGCCGACCTCCTTGGCGAGCAGCTGCCTCACCTCGGCGACCCCGAGCACCCAGCCGCCGACGAGGTCGAGCACCGCGCCGATCGCGGCGACGGCGACCCCGTCGTCGGTGGTGTCCTCGGTGACGCCGGTGGCGGTGCGCTCGGTCGCGATGACGTCGACGTCGGCGGTCGCCTCGCGCCAGCGGGCCACCAGCTCGCGGTGCCCGACCGCCGTCGGCGCGAGCGCGTCGAGGCCCAGACCAAGCTCGGCGCCCCAGCCGGTGGTCGCGTCGAGCCCGCCGCGCAGGAACGGCCGCAGCATCGGGCCGCCGAGGTCGACCCGCGCCGGACCCACTCCCGCGGACCACGCCGACAGCCTGGTGCCGTCGACCGCCATCGACAGGGCGACCGCGTCGATGACCGGCAGGCCGGTGACCGAGCCCGTCAGCGACACGGAGAACGGCGAGCTGGTGATGCGCGCCACGACGGTGCGCACGGTCACGGTCAACACACCACCGGAGAGGACGGCGACCGGTGTCGTGGCGCCGACAAGCCTCCGCAGCACCGGGTCGAGCGCGGCGGCCGCCTCGGCGAGCAGCTCGGGCAGCCGAGCGCGCAGGCGAGCGGCCGGGTCAGCGGCGAGCCGCGACATCTTGGTCGAGTGGAACCGCGCGGGTGTCCCGGCCGCGATGTCGAGTCCACGCCCGACGGCGCCGACGAGCGCGGCGATCTCGGCGCGGACCGCGTCGGCGTTCATGCTCGCGACCTCGTTGAGGGCGCGCGGCAGCAGCTCGAACCCGCCGGCCGCTATGAGCGAGCCCAACCCGGCCAGCGTCGGGTAGATCTCGACGTCGGCGCCGGCGCTCGGGCGCAGGAAGAGGCGGAGCCCGGCCGCGTCGGCGACCAGGTGAGCGGCCCGGCGGTGCTGCGCGGTCGTCGTACCGCCGGGTCCGTCGGGCACCCCGACGAAGACCGACACCGACGGCAGCGGCGGGCCGGCTGCGGGGATGGTGAGGCCCGCGCGCAGACCGGCCGCGAACGGCGGGCGGCCCGCCGTGCCGAGCCAGGACGACGGGTCGACGCCGACGTAGACGGACGGTCCCTGCGCGGCGGGCTCGACGCCGACCTCGAGCCCAGGGGCGATCGGCAGGACACCGCGCGGCGTGCCTGTGCCGGCTAGGCCGACGAACGGCTTGACCGCCTCGAGCAGCTCGACCACCCGGTCGGTGTCGAACGGCCCGCCGGAGGCGACGGACAGCACGCCCGCCTGCGCGAGCCACGCCGCCGGTTCCTCGAACAGCCGCAGCGGCGCGATGACGGCGCGGTGGCCGTTGCCGTCGGGGGGGCGCAGCATGCCGAGCGCGGCGCACAGGTCGTCGAGCGCGCTGCCGAGCTGGGTGTCGACGGTGCGCAGGCCTTCGAGCACGACGCGGAGCGCCTCGGCGGGCACGGCCGCCGCGGCGAGCCGGCCGAGGTCGGGCAGGTGGGCGGTCGGCCAGATCGGTACGGCTGCGGCGCCGCCGTCGCGGACCAGCTCCGCCCGTAGCGGGGCGCCGGCGATCGCGAGGGCGAAGGCGTCGGTCGCGGGGTCACCCAGCCGGATCGAGTACGTCGGCACACCGGCCGCAGACAGCGCCCCGGTCGCGCGCCAGCGCAGCAGGCCGTCGCCCGCGGTCGCCTTGAAGCTGACGGTTCGCGCGGCGAGGTCGACGTCGGCCGTCAGCGGACCCGCTGCGATGTGCCCGCCGTCGTCCGACACGCTGAGGGTCGGCAGCAGGCCGGCGAGCGACTGCAGCAGCGCGGTCCGCCCGGCCGGCAGCGCCACAGCCGCGCGCAGCTGTGCGCCGGCGTCGTGCAGCAGGTGCGCGAGACCGTCCGGCAGCAGCGCGCCGTCGGGCCGGCTCACGCCCGCGGCCTTGAGCAGCGCGAGCAGCATGGCCGCGGGGCTGCCCGGGGCAGCCGCCGCCAGCCGGGTGCAGAGAGCGGTGATGACAGCCTGCGCCTCGGGCAGCAGCGGTTCGAGCTCGAGGCTGCCCGTGACGACGGCCGGCGGCCGCACGACGAGCCGCGCCCACTCCGCGCCGAGGGCGGCGCCCTCGTGCAGGACGACCTCGGCGCTGGACGGTCCGCCGTACAGGCCGGTGTGGACGCGGGCCGTGAGCCGGCGCAGCTCGAGCGGGAGCGCGCCACCGATGGGTGTCGTACCGGGGCCGCCGAGGAGCCAGGCGTCGGTGTCCGCGACGTCCAGCTCGAGCGTGATCGACGGCGTCGCGGCGACCGACATGGCGGCGATGTCGACCGACGCCAGCGACAGCAGCAGCGCACCGGCAACCGTCGTGCCGTGGCCGCCGGGCGGTGTCGTCAGCGCGAACGGGATTCGCACGCCGACGTGCGCGCTGGCCGGTGCCGCGGTGGCGGCGCCGGCGCGGGTCCGGGCGCGCGCGGACATGCCGGCAGCGAAGACTGCGGTCACCGCCCGGTCGACCTGCGGGCGGGTCAGCACACCGAAGAAGGCGACCGCAGTGAGCCCCGCGCGAACGTCCAGCGTCGGGCGGGGTGCCTCGAGGTCGGTGATGTCGTGCGCGCCGCGCGCTGCGCGCATGAAGCCGGTGACGAGCGCGCGGCCGAGCGCGAGGTCGGGGTCGTCCGGGTCGGCGGGATCTGCTTCGGGCAGGAGCGCGCGCATCAGGCGAAGCGCGTCGGCCGGCACCCCGGTCCGCGCGGTGTCGAAGGTAGCCGCGCTCCACGGCGTGCCGAGGGTCACCAGGTGCGTCACGCCCGCGACCGCGTCAGCTGCGATGCGGGCCGCGTGGCCAGCACCGCCGAGCGCCACCAGCACGACCGGCCCGGCCGTGGCGAGCCGCACGAGCACCTGCTGCAGCCGCGCCGCCTGGCCGACGACGCCGGTGGGGTCGGTCGTGCCGCCGAGTGAGGCGTGCGCCCGCGGTGCGAGGGCGACGACCCACTCACCGGCGGCCGGCGTCTCCACGCCGAACGACGCCGGTGCCAGCCCGGGTGCCGTCAGGTCCAGCAGCCGCCCGGCGGCGGCGGTCCACGGGAGGTCGGCGGTCGACGTCGACACGACGACGCGTACGACGACCGCGCCGGCCGGCAGCCCGGCCGGCAGCAGCGACGCGAGATCAGTCGCGGGCAGCCGGGTCGCGTCGACCTCGGGGGCGAGGACCTGCCGCAGTCGGGTGATCGCATCGGGCGGCGGACCGGCGAGCCCGTCGGTGCCGGCCCAGCGACCGGCAAGAGCGTCGATCCCGGCGCCGATCCCGGCCCGTCCGGCGGCCAGCCCGGCCATCTCCGGTCCGGCCGGAGCTTCCAGGAGCAGTGCCTGCGCCAGGCCGGCGGCCGAGATGCCCGGCATCCCGGGCCGCCATCGCTGCAGCGCGTCGGTCGTCAGCGACGGTTCGAGGACGGGGCCGGCGGGGCCGAGCCAGACGGCCAGGGCGGGCGTGTCGGCCGACGCGCCGAGGCCGGCGAGCCAGGGGTCGTCCGGCGTACCGCGTCCGGAGAACCGGCCGGCGAGGCCGGTGCTGCTGCCGCCCATCAGCCGGGCGAGCGTCGCCGTCAGCGAGCCGACCAGCTCGCCGTCCGCGACGAGGGCCTGCACCCACGCGGTCAGTGCTGCCGCCGGGTCGGCGGCCAGCGCGCGCAGTGACAGCCGCGGGCGCTCGGACGGCCCGGTGAGTCCCCAGCCGAGGGTCTCGACGACCTCGTTGAACCAGCCGAACGGCGCGCTCGCCGCTAGCACCCCGAGCAGGTTCTCGACCGACTCCCACGCGGCGTCGGGCACCGTGAGGTTGCCGCTCGCGTCGATCGAGGGCAGCGCGAGCGGCACGCGCCCGTCGACGGTCTCCACCGCGAGTCCGGGCGTCAGCAGGTCGACGGCGAAGCCGCCGGCTGGCGACCACCCGGCCCGCAGACCGATGAAGTCGGCGACGACAGCGACCGGGCCGAGCGCCAGCCGCGCCTCCGTGCCGCCGCGCGCGCGCAGCCGCGCCGCCATCTCGACCGACCCGAGGAAGTCGGCGGTCCTGGCGACCAGGTCGAACGACGCGACCTGCAGCCGGATCGTCGTCAGGACGACAGTGCAGCCGCCGGCGAGGTCGTCGACCCGCAGGCTGAAGACCGGTGCGACGACGAGCCGGTCGCCGGCGCGCCAGGCGGTCAGCGCCAGCCGACTGACGATCGGCACCGACCAGGGATCGACCTCGGTGCCCGACCCGGTGACCAGCTGCGTGACCTGCGCATCGCCGGCGAGCAGGCTGCGCAGGTGGCCGAGCACCTCGACCGCTCCCGTCGCCGGCGGCGCCGTCAGGTCCCGCCACCAGGCGGCGAGTGCTGCGAGCGGGTCACCGAGCAGCGCCGCGCCGTCGATCTCCGTGCCGCCGGCCGGCGCGGTCAGGCCGAGCAGCGCCTCGAGATGGTCGCCCGCGTCGCCGAGGCCGTCGAGGGCGGTGCGCAGCAGGTTGCCGGCCAGCTGACCGGCCGCCGCGCCGACCGCCTGCGGGCTCGACA
>DASQMY010000274.1:0-4901 GCA_035645255.1 Mycobacteriales bacterium | reverse complement strand
GTACGTCGACTGCAGGAAGTCGAGCAGCAGCGCATCCGGGTCGGCCGCAGTCCGGACGGCTCGATAGGGCAGCACGAACTCGCCGAGGTCGCTGTCGTAGCGTGCCTCGGGTGGGACGGACGCCGACGCGAATCCGGCGGGTTCGGGATAGGCGTACGAGTAGAACGACCCCTCCTCGCTGCCGCCCGGCCAGTACCCACAGCTGCTGACCTCGTGGCTGTAGGCCTCGTGCATGACCCAGTCCGCGCAGTTCGGCGCGCCGCCGGGGTGCTGCGGTGCCGGGCGACCCGAGAACCGCGTCGTCGCCAGGTCGAAGGCGCCCAGAAGAAGTGCACCGGGCTGGCCTTGCCGGTGATCGGAACGTCGACAGCACCCGGTCCATCTCGACCAGCGCGAGCCAGAACCGGCGCATCGCATCGGGGTCGTACGCCGCGTGCCCGGTGTCGTCGGCGAACGGCACCGCGTTCGAGACCTCCACGGGGCGCGCGAGCAGCGCGACCCGTACCCCCATCTCGTCGAGCGCGGCCATGGTCGCCGCGTAGAACGATGCGACCGAGCGCGGCTCAAGTCCGACGGTGCGTCGGTCGCCGTCGGGGGCGGCGATCACCAGCTCATGGTCGACGAAGTCGAACTCGATCTCGATGCTGCGCGCGCGTGCATCAGCGAGGTCGTGAGCCCCCGCGCGGAGACGTACAGCGGGACGTGCCACCAGTGGTTGACGGCCGGCTCGAGGGCGAGCCGGATCTTGCCGACGACCTGCGTCCACCGATGGACCGTGTCGCGGGTGTCGCGCCACGCGGAGACCGTCAGCTCTGGCCAGTGCCGGGACGTCATGGGCGCGATCGTCGCAGAAGCACCAGACGAGCGCGCCGCCGAACGCGTGCCGGCAGAGCAGCGAGTGCTCAGGAGACGGTCACCGCGCCGCCGGTGGCCGGGACCAGCTCGATCCACACCCGACCGGGCGGGATCGTGAGGGGAGCACCGTCCGCGGTGGTGAACTTCCACGTCGCCGCGGCGGACGACTTCGCCCAGCGGGCGGTCACCGCCTGGTCGCCGATCAGCACGGTCGCGTCGCCGGAGCCGGTCGTGACGGTCTCGGGGACCGGGTTGCCGGCGCCATCGCGGTAGCCGGCGTCCCTGGTGGCGACGCGCAGGACGATCAGCGTGGTCGGCTCGAACGCGTCGCCGTTCGCCGCCAGCTCCCCGGTGCGCCGCCAGGCGCCGTCGCCGTAGGTCCAGCTGGTCGCGTGGACCCTCGAGAACCTGGCAGCCACTCTGCTGACCGACTTCCCGGCCGGCGCGGTCGCCGCGGACCTGCCGCGTCGCCACGCGAGATACGGCGCCGGCACCGGCTGCTCCTTCCACTGGCTGAGCACCCGCTCCGGGGCCACGAACAGGTTGTACGGCGCCCGGCGCGACCGCTCCCGCGTGTAGCCGGTCTCCTCGAACGCCGCCATGCTGATGCCGGCTGCCCGCAGGGCACGGACCGCCACCCCGGCTCCACCGGAGGCAACGATCACGCCTCCGGTCGGCGCCACGAGGCCGATGTCCGACGTCCGCAGCGAACGGACGGGTCCGACCAGGGCCGGCAGCTTCGAGTGGTAGAAGGCGGCGAGGCGCGTGTAGCCGCCCTCGACCAGCTCCTCCACGACCAGGTCCGCGTCGCCGAGACCGACCTGCGGGCGGGACGGGCGGGTGTTGTCGAGCTTGATGACCATCGCGGGTCGGACGACCGGCGTCCCCTTCGCCTCCTGTCCGGTCAGCGGCAGGTACGCCGGCACGGGCGGCGTCGGCGACGCGCTCCTGCTCGGCGAGCTGACGGTCGCGGACCGGGTCGGCTGGGCAGCATCCTCGTCGCGGTCGTCGCCCGAGCAGCTGGTCGCCGCTACGAGCAGGACCAGCGCGGCGGCGCACCGGCGCGCGGTCGGTCCAGGCACTTGTCGACTCCTCGGTGAGCGTGGCATGGGCGCGACGGCCCGGGCGTACCAGTCCAGCATGGGCGGACCGCTGCGGGTGCCGCGACGCGCCGGTCGTGCCGCGGCGCGATCCGCGTCAAGTTTGCCACCCTCCGCGGAGGCGGGGATGCTCGGCCGGTGCCGACGCCCGCCACGATCCAGCGCACCTACCTGCTGCTGCTCTTCGGCAACACGCTCGCGGCGTCGTTCATCTGGGGGATCAACACCATCTTCCTGCTGGACGCCGGGCTGTCGAACTTCGAGGCGTTCGCGGCCAACGCGTTCTTCACAGCGGGCATGGTGGTCTTCGAGGTCCCGACCGGCATCGTCGCCGATACGGTCGGCCGCCGGGCGTCGTACCTGCTCGGGACGGTGACGCTGGCGCTCACCACCGCGATGTACGTCGCGCTGTGGCAGCTGCGCGCGCCGTTCTGGCAGTGGGCGATCGTGTCCGTGCTGCTCGGCCTCGGCTTCACGTTCTTCTCCGGCGCGGTGGAGGCCTGGCTGGTCGACGCGCTGGCCGCGACGTCGTTCACCGGCGACCTGCAGTCGGTCTTCGGCCGCGGACAGGTGGTCACCGGCGTCGCGATGCTGACCGGGTCGGTCGCGGGCGGCTACATCGCCCAGGTCACCAATCTCGGCGTCCCGTTCCTGCTGCGGGCCGGGGTGCTCGTCGTGATGTTCTTCCTGGCGTGGCGGCTCATGCACGACACCGGGTTCACCCCCCGGCGCGGGGCGGGTGTGCGCAGCGAGGTGAAGACCATCGCGCAGGCCTCGGTGCGCTACGGCTGGCGGATCCCCGCGGTGAAGTGGCTGATGCTCGCGTCACCGTTCACCATGGGCGTGGGCATCTACGGGTTCTACGCGCTGCAGCCGTACCTGCTCGAGATCCACGGGGACCCCGAGGCGTACGGCGTCGCCGGCCTCACGGCCGCCATCGTGGCCGGCTCGCAGATCGCGGGCGGGCTGTCCGCGCCGATCGTCGCACGGTTGTTCAGCCGCCGGACGACCGCGCTCGCCGTGCTCGCGGTGACCGGGGCGGTGGCACTGGCGCTGATCGGTGTCGCCAGTCAGCTGTGGGCGGTCATCGTGCTCGTCGTGGTCTGGGGGCTGGTGTCCGCGGCCAGCCTCCCGGTCCGGCAGGCCTACCTCAACGCGCTGATCCCGTCGCAGCAGCGCGCGACCATCCTGTCGTTCGACTCGCTCGTGGCGTCGGCGGGCGGCGTGGTCGCGCAGCCGGTGCTGGGCCGGGTCGCGGACGTCTGGAGCTATGCCACCTCGTACGTCGTGTCGGCGCTGCTGTCCGCCGTCGCCACCCCGTTCGTCCTGCTCTCCCGGCGCGAGGACGCACCGGAGGACCGGATCGCGGGGGAGCGGTCGGACGAGGATGCCGTCGTCGTCGGTGAGGTCGCCGCCCGCGACGTCTAGGCTCGTCGCGGGACGCAGCCGCTCGACTCCGGAGGTAGCAGCCATGTCCGGCACCAACGGCGGGGTGTTCCGCTGGGGCTTCATCGGCGCGGGCAACATCGCGCACAGCGCCCTCGCGCCGGCCGTGCATGCCGCGAGCGGGTCCGTCCTGCAGGCGGTCGCGGCGCGCGACGTCGACCGGGCGAAGGAGCTCGAGCCCGCCGGCCGGACCTACGCCGACTACGCGGCCCTGTGCGCCGACCCGGACGTCGACGGCGTCTACATCTCGCTGCCCAACGACGCGCACCTCCGGTGGCTGCGGCACGCTCTCGCCGAGGGCAAGCACGTGCTGTGCGAGAAGCCGCTCACCCTAGACGAGGCGCAGACCGCCGAGGCGTGCGCGGCGGCGGCGGCCGCGGACCGGCTGCTGGTCGAGGCGTTCTGGTACCGCTGGCACCCGCGCACCAGGCTGGTCGAGTCGATGCTCGCGGCGGGCGAGATCGGAGTCGTCGAGCGCGTCGAGTCGGGGCTCGGCTTCGGCGGCGTGCGGCCCGGCAACATCCGGCTCGACCCCGAGCGGGGCGGCGGCGCGCTGTACGACGTCGGCTGCTACCCGATCTCCGTCGCGCACTGGGCGCTGGGCGAGCTCCACGTCGCGTCCGGCGAGGCCCGGTACGGCGACGTCGACCTCGAGACGACCGCCGAGCTGGTCGGTGCGACCGGACGCGCACACGTCAGCTGCTCGATCGACTCCGCGCCGTTCGACTTCGTCCGGCTCACCGGCTCGGCCGGCAGTGTCGAGTTCACCGACGTCGCGTTCCTGGCCCGCCGCGGCACCGCCAGCGGCCTGCGGATCGTCGACGCGGCGGGCGCGGAGCGCGAGGAGTGCTTCCCGCCGTACGACGCCTACCAGCTGATGGTGGAGTCGTTCACCCGGCAGGTCGCCGGGGCCGACGAGTTCACCGTCACCGCCGACGACTCGCTCCGAATCGCCCGCACGATGGACGCAGTGCGCGCGGCCACCAGGCCGACGCTCCCCGACGGCAAACTCCAATGAACCTTCCTGCATCACTGGTGTGATAGCCGCGGTGACGTGAGAAAAGGGTGTTCACCGCTTGGGCGGCGTTCGCACACCTTGCATGCCGCCGTCGACCTCGAGCGCGGTGCCGGTGACCGAGGCGGCGGCCGGGCTGAGCAGGTAGCAGATCGCGGCGGCGACCTCGTCGCTGGCGACCAGCCGGCCGTGCGGCTGACGCGCCTCCAGCGCCGCCCGCTCGCCACCGGGTCGGCGGCCGCAGCCAGCAGCCGGGTGACCCATGGCGTCTCGACGGTGCCGGGGTTGGCGCAGTTGACCCGGATCCCCTCAGCGATGTGGTCGGCCGCCATCGCGCGGGTCAGTGCGAGCACGGCGCCCTTCGAGGCGGAGTAGACCGCGCGCTCCGGCAGGCCCGCGGTCGCGGCGATCGAGCAGACGTTGACGATCGCAGCGTGCGCCTCGCTCACCTGGGCCACGGCCGCGGCGACGGCGTCGTCGTCCGC
>DASQMY010000273.1:0-11591 GCA_035645255.1 Mycobacteriales bacterium | reverse complement strand
GACGCTGCCGTCCGCGGCGACGTCGTCGTCGTACGCCGCGCCGTTCTCGGTGATGTAGATAGGCAGGTCGCCGTAGTCGCGCTTGATCCGGGTGAGCATCTCGTACAAGGAGTCCGGCGCGACCTCCCAGCCCATCGCAGTGACCGGCTCGCGCGGCGGCTCCTTCGCGATGCCGAGAAACTCCGCGCGCGGCTCGGCGCGCACCCGCGAGCACGAGTAGTAGTTGACGCCGACGTAGTCGACCGCCGCCCGGATCTCCGCGAGGTCGCCGTCCCGGATGAAGTCGAGCGGGCCGATCGACCGCTCGTACGCCTCGACCAGGTCGGCGGGATAGGACCCGAGCAGCGCCGGGTCGAGCCACCACCGGTTGGCGTACCCGTCCATCAGTACGGCGGCCGCCCGGTCCGCGTCGGAGTCGCTCGCCGGGTGGGCAGTCGCGAGGTTGTAGACCGCACCGACCCGGGTCGACGCCGGCGCGAGCGACCGGATCGCCGGGACCGCGCGGCCGTGCGCGAGGTGCAAGTGGTGCGAGACCTGCACCGCGGTGCGCCAGTCCCTGATGCCCGGCGCGTGCCGGCCGGTCGCGTGCCCCCGGAAGGCGACGACCTCCGGCTCGTTGAACGTCGTGATCGTCGGCAGCACGTCACCGAGCCGGTCGGTGACGACCGCCGCGTAGTCGACGAACCGGTCGACCGTGTCCCGGGCGGCCCAGCCGCCCTCGTCCTGCAGCGCCTGCGGCAGGTCCCAGTGGTAGCGCGTCGCCATCGGTGTGATCCCGCGCTCGTGCAGCCCCTCGACCAGCCGTCGGTAGAAGTTGACGCCGGCCTCGTTGACCGCGCCCGAGCCGGTCGGCTGGATGCGCGGCCACGCGATCGAGAAGCGGTACGCCGGGATCCCCAGCGCGACCAGCAGGTCGAGGTCCTCGGCCCACCGGTGGTAGTGGTCGCACGCGACGTCGCCGTTCTCCCGAGTGTCGATCGCGCCCGGCGTCCGGCAGAACCGGTCCCAGATCGACTCGCCGCGGCCGTCCTCGCCGGTCGCCCCCTCGATCTGGAACGCCGCGGTCGCCGCGCCCCACCGGAAGCCGGGCGGAAAACTCATGGCGGAGCCGCCTCTCTGCCGTAGCGTTCGGGATCAGGTCGGGCGTGGATCGCAACGGATCGGCGATCCGATAGGCGCCCAATCTGATCACGGAGCCGAGGCGCCGCGCGCCACGAGGGAGGCCGAGCTTGCTGCACGGTGATCTGGTGACTCTGCGGCCGGTGACGCCGGCCGACCTGTCGCTGCTGTACGAGTGGCGCATGGACGCCGAGACGTGGCAGCTCAGCGAGGACGACCCGCTGGTGCCGATGACGTTCGCCCGGTACGAGGAGCGCCACAAGCTGCGCGAGAGCGACGAGGTGGGCGCCGAGTTCGCGATCGAGGGCAATGGCGAGCTCGTCGGCCGGTGCGGGATGTTCGCCTTCGACCACCTCGCGCGGAACGCATCGATCGGCATCACGATCGGCCTGCCGCACCGGGGCCGCGGCTACGGGCGCGACGCCGTACGCGTGCTCGTCGACTACGCCTTCCGGATCCGCAACCTGCACCGCGTGCACCTCGACACCATTGCGACCAACGTCGCCGGCCAGCGGGCCTACGTCGCGGCCGGGTTCGTGGAGGAGGGCCGGCTGCGCGAGCACGCCTGGGTCGACGGCCGCTACGTCGATCTCGTGCAGATGGGCGTGCTGCGCAGCGAATGGAACGCGGAGCGGTAGCCCGGCCGTACGCGGCCTATGCTCGCGGTGCTCGTGAGACCGACCCGACAGCTGGAGCGCTCCCCGTGACCGACATGAAGCCGCGCAGCCGCGACGTGACCGATGGCGACGAGCGGGCCCCCGCCCGCGCGATGCTGCGCGCCGTCGGGATGACCGACGACGACTGGGACAAGCCGCAGGTGGCCGTCGCGTCGTCGTGGAACGAGGTCACGCCGTGCAACATGCCGCTGGCGCGGCTCGCGCAGTCGGCCAAGACGGGGGTACGGCGAGCGGGCGGCTTCCCGATCGAGTTCTGCACCATCTCGGTCTCCGACGGCATCTCGATGGGCCACGAGGGGATGCGCGCGTCGCTCGTCTCCCGCGAGGTCATCGCCGACTCGGTCGAGACCGTCGTCCACGCCGAGCGGCTGGACGGCATGGTGCTGCTCGCCGGCTGCGACAAGAGCCTGCCGGGGATGCTGATGGCGGCCGGCCGGCTCGACCTGTCGGCGGTCTTCCTCTACGGCGGCTCGATCCTGCCGGGCAACCTCGACGGCAAGGACGTGACGATCCAGGACGTGTTCGAGGCGGTCGGCGCCTGCGCGATCGGCAAGATCACCCGCGAGCGGCTCGGCGAGATCGAGCGCGCGGCCTGCCCGAGCGAGGGCTCGTGCGGCGGGATGTTCACCGCCAACACGATGGCCAGCGCCGCCGAGGCGCTCGGCATGGCAATGCCGGGGAGCTCGTCGGCGCCGGCCCCGGACAAGCGGCGCGATGTGTTCGCCGAGCAGTCCGGCGAGGCGGTCGTCGAGCTGCTCCGCCGCGGCATCACCGCCCGGCAGATCATGACGCGGCCGGCGTTCGAGAACGCGATCGCGGTCGTCATGGCGCTCGGCGGCTCGACCAACGCCGTACTCCACCTGCTCGCGATCGCGCACGAGTCGGCCGTCGAGCTCTCCCTTGACGACTTCGACCGGATCGGCCGCAAGGTGCCGCACATCGGCGACCTCAAGCCGTTCGGCCGCTACGTGATGAACGACGTCGACCGCATCGGCGGCGTGCCCGTCGTCATGCGAGCGCTGCTCGACGCCGGGCTGCTCGACGGCGACGCGCTGACGGTCACCGGCAAGTCGATCGGCGACAACCTCGAGGCGATCTCGCCGGCGCAGTCCGACGGCGCGGTCATCCACGACCTGAAGACGCCGATCCACGCCACCGGGGGACTGGCGATCCTGCGCGGCTCGCTGGCGCCGGACGGCGCCGTCGTCAAGACGGCCGGCATGGACTCGCTGGTCTTCGAGGGGACCGCCCGCGTCTTCGACGGCGAGGCCGACGCGATGGAGGCGGTGACCAACGACCGGATCAGGGCCGGCGACATCATCGTGATCCGCTGGGAGGGTCCCAAAGGCGGCCCCGGGATGCGCGAGATGCTCGCCGTCACCGCCGCGGTCAAGGGCGCCGGCCACGGTTCGGACGTCGCATTGATCACCGACGGCCGCTTCTCCGGTGCGACCTTCGGCCTGTGCGTCGGCCACGTCGCGCCGGAGGCCGCGAACGGCGGCCCGATCGGGCTCGTCGCCGAGGGCGACCGGATCCTGCTCGACGTACCCAACCGCCGGCTGGACCTGGTCGGCGTGAGTGACGAGGAGCTCGAGCGCCGGCGGGCGGCCTGGGTGCCGCTGCAGCCGCGCTACGAGCGCGGCGTCCTCGCCAAGTACGCGAAGCTGGTCGGGTCGGCTGCCCAGGGCGCCGTCTGCGACTGACGGGGCGCAGCCCCAGTAATGATCTGTGGTAGGGATGATCTTGATCTGAGCGTGGACCAAGATCATCTGTACCACAGATCAGCCAGCTGGGTCGCGGGCCATGTGGACCGGCTCTCCGACTGTCCACACATCGCGCCGGCACGGTCCGTCGGTGCTTCCGCGCGCCGGACGCTATCCAGATGGGTTCGATGGAGCGGCTGGCGCGGACGGCACGGGTTCAGCACGGACTCTGGACGCACCGTCAGGCTCATGCCTGCGGAGTGCCGTCGTCGCAGATCGCCGCGCATCGGCTCGGGCGACTGGGTCCAGCTGCGACCGGAGGTGTACTGCGCGGCGACTCGAGCACCCGACGACGTCGGCCGACTGCTCGCGATGTGCCTTGCGGCGGGGGCTCCCATCGCGCTGTCGGGTGCAGCAGCCGCGTTCGTACGCCGATTCCCCGGCATCGATGCGCCGGTCGTCCCGACGGCCGCGGTGCCGATTCACCGCAGGATCGACGTCGCGGGCCTGCAGGTCGAGCGATCGCGGTGCTTCCCGGCCGTCGTCCCGCACGTGCGAGCCGGGCCAGTGCTGCCTCGCGCCGACACGATCATCACGATGTCGGTCGAAGTGCCGTACACGACGCTGCTGGACTGCATGCAGGAGCTGACCCGCCGGGACCCCGCAACCTTCTCCCACCTTGAAGCAGCGCTGCGGCGCGGTCGATCGGGCAGCGCTGCGCTACGGCGTGTTGTCGCCGAGCTGTCCGAGGGAGGCGACTCCAGGCCCGAACGTCGGTTGCGGCGCGCTCTGCAGGCGGGCGGCGTACACGACTTCGAGTTCGGCTGGGAACTGGTGCTCCGGGATGGCACCCGGTATCAGCCCGATCTCTGGAACGACGCCCTCGGTTTCTGCATAGAGGTGGACGGCGTCGCCAACCACTCGATCGCGTCTCGGATGGACAGCGACCGGGTGAGGCACAACCGGCTCGCCCTCGAGCTGGGGTTCGCGGTCGCACGCTTCACCCCCACCGCATCCGGTCCAACCCGGCCGGCGTCGTTGCCGAGATTCGGGCCGCTGTCGGGGAGCGTCACGCGGTTACGCCCGTCGAACGGCGGGACACGTCGAGACGGCGTCGCAGATGATCTGTGGCGCGAATGATCTTCGACCACGCTCCCCGCAAGATCATCCGTACCACAGATCATCTGGCGGACGGGGGGCGCGGCGCGCTTTGGCGCCGGGCGACGGTGGCGCCGACCGGCCGCGGCGTCCCACATCGCGGGAAGGGGTTGAGCGGGTGTGGGACGTCTGCAATAGTGGGGCCCATGCAGCGCAGCATTCTCGTACTCTGAGCGCGTCGGCCCACCCGCCGACGCGCTAACCCTTCGTGGATCCCACGGGGGGTTTTTTGTTGCCACGCCGAGCCAGCCCGAACCGAGGAAAGGCCTCCCTGATGGAGCAGATCACCGGAGCACAGTCACTGGTGAAGTCGCTGGAGCACGCCGGGGCGGACGTCGTGTTCGGCATCCCGGGCGGCGCCATCCTCCCGGCGTACGACCCGCTCTACGACTCGACTGCGGTCCGCCACATCCTGGTCCGCCACGAGCAGGGGGCCGGCCACGCGGCCGAGGGCTACGCGCAGGCGACCGGTCGGGTCGGGGTATGCATGGCGACCAGCGGACCGGGCGCCACCAACCTGGTCACGCCGATCGCCGACGCCTACATGGACTCGGTCCCTATCGTCGCGATCACCGGCCAGGTGCCGAGCGCCGCGATCGGCACCGACGCCTTCCAGGAGGCCGACATCTGCGGCATCACGATGCCGATCACGAAGCACAACTACCTGGTGCGCGCGGCCGAGGACATCCCGCGGATCATCGCGGAGGCGTTCCACATCGCGAGCACCGGCCGCCCGGGACCGGTCCTGGTCGACATCCCCAAGGACGTCCTGCAGGCGACCGCGGAGTTCACCTGGCCGACCGGCATCGACCTCGCCGGCTACCGGCCGGTCAGCAAGCCGCACGCCAAGCAGGTCAAGGAGGCGGCCCGGCTGATCGTCGAGGCGAGGAAGCCGGTCTTCTACGTCGGCGGCGGCGTCCTCAAGGCGCGCGCGGCGGCCGAGCTGCGGGTGCTCGCCGAGGTCACCGGCATCCCGGTCGTCACGACCCTGATGGCCCGCGGCGCCTTCCCCGACAGCCACCCGCAGCACCTGGGGATGCCGGGCATGCACGGGAGCGTCGCCGCGGTCATGGCGTTCCAGCAATGCGACCTGCTGATCTGCCTGGGCGCGCGGTTCGACGACCGGGTGACCGGCAAGCTGTCGACCTTCGCCCCCAACGCGCGGGTCATCCACGCAGACGTCGACCCGGCCGAGATCAGCAAGAACCGCACGGCCGACGTGCCGATCGTCGGTGACGCCCGCGACGTCATCTCCGACCTGATCGTTGCGGTGCGGGCCGAGCACGCCGCGGGCCGGCAGCCCGACTACGCCGAGTGGTGGACGACCGTCGGCGGGTGGCGCAAGGACTATCCCGTGGGCTACGAGCACCACGACGACGGCACCGTCGCGCCGCAGTACGTCATCGAGCGGATCGGCCAGATCGCCGGCCCCGAGGCGGTCTACGTCGCGGGCGTGGGTCAGCACCAGATGTGGGCGAGCCAGTTCATCAAGTACGAGAACCCCTACACCTGGCTCAACTCGGGCGGCCTAGGCACCATGGGGTACGCCGTGCCCGCGGCGATGGGTGCCAAGGTCGGCTGCCCGGACAAGACGGTGTTCGCGATCGACGGCGACGGCTGCTTCCAGATGACCAACCAGGAGCTCGTCACCTGCGCGGTCGAGGGCATCGCGATCAAGGTCGCCATCATCAACAACGGCAACCTCGGCATGGTCCGGCAGTGGCAGACGCTCTTCTACGAGGAGCGCTACTCCAACACCAACCTCAAGTTCGTGCCCGACTTCGTCAAGCTCGCCGACGCCTACGGCTGCGCCGGTCTGCGCTGCGAGACGGCCAGCGACGTCGACGCGACGATCGAGAAGGCGATGGCCATCAACGACGTGCCGGTCGTCATCGACTTCCGGGTCGGCGAGGACGCCATGGTGTGGCCGATGGTCGCTGCCGGGCAGTCCAACGACACTATCCAGATCGCCCGCAACACCCGCCCCGACTTCGACGCAGGAGTGTGACCACGATGAGCCGGCACACCCTGTCCGTCCTGGTGGAGAACAAGCCGGGCGTCCTCGCCCGGGTGGCCAGCCTGTTCTCCCGGCGCGGCTTCAACATCGACTCGCTGGCGGTCGGCCCGACCGAGCACAGCGAGGTCTCGCGGATGACGATCGTGGTCAACGTCGAGGACCTGCCGCTCGAGCAGGTCACCAAGCAGCTCAACAAGCTGGTCAACGTGCTGAAGATCGTCGAGCTGGACCCGGCCAACAGCGTCCAGCGCGAGATCGTCCTGATCAAGGTGCGCGCCGACGTACAGACGCGGTCGCACGTGCTGGAGACCGTCCAGCTGTTCCGCGCCAAGGTGGTCGACGTCGCCAGCGACGCCGTCACCGTCGAGGCGACCGGCACGGCCGACAAGCTCGACGCGCTGATCCGCGTCCTCGAGCCGTTCGGCATCCGCGAGCTCGTGCAGAGCGGCATGGTCGCGGTCAGCCGCGGTGGCCGCTCGATGACCGACCGGGCGCTGCGCGTCGAGCGCTCCGCCTGACCCAGCTGCCCGACCCAACCGAACCGACAACGAAGGACGCGTGCCAGACATGGCTGAGATCTACTACGACGACGACGCCGACCTCGAGCTGATCAAGGGCCGCAAGGTCGCCGTCATCGGCTTCGGCAGCCAGGGCCACGCCCACGCGCTGTCCCTGCGCGACTCCGGCGCCGACGTCCGCGTCGGCCTGCCGGAGGGCTCGAAGAGCCGGGCCAAGGTCGAGGCCGCGGGGCTGCGCGTCATGACGCCGTTCGAGGCGTGCGCCGAGGCGGACCTGATCATGGTCCTCGCGCCCGACACCGCCCAGCGCGGCATCTACGCGGAAGCGGTCGCGCCCAACCTCCAGGACGGCGACGCGCTCTTCTTCGCGCACGGGTTCAACATCCGGTTCGACCTGATCAAGCCGCCGGCCGGCGTCGACGTCGCGATGGTCGCGCCCAAGGGTCCCGGCCACCTGGTCCGCCGGCAGTTCGAGGAAGGCCGCGGGGTGCCGTGCCTCGTCGCCGTCGAGCAGGACGCGACCGGCAACGCGCTCGCCCTCGCGCTCTCCTACGCCAAGGGCATCGGCGGCACCAAGGCCGGCGTGCTCAGAACGACGTTCACCGAGGAGACCGAGACCGACCTGTTCGGCGAGCAGGCCGTGCTCTGCGGCGGCGCGACCGCGCTGGTCCAGGCCGGGTTCGAGACGCTCGTCGAGGCGGGCTACCAGCCCGAGGTCGCCTACTTCGAGTGCCT
Organism: Mycobacteriales bacterium; assembly: GCA_035645255.1. Classification (GTDB taxonomy): domain Bacteria; phylum Actinomycetota; class Actinomycetes; order BP-191; family BP-191; genus DASQMY01. The sequence goes on along the minus strand of DASQMY010000273.1, from coordinate 3,664 downwards.
CCACGAGCTGAAGCTGATCGTCGACCTGATGTACGAGGGCGGCATCTCCCGGATGCGCTACTCGATCTCCGACACAGCCGAGTACGGCGACTACTCGCGCGGCCCGCGCATCGTCAACGACGCGACCAAGACCGAGATGAAGAAGATCCTCACCGAGATCCAGCAGGGCGACTTCGCCCGCGAGTGGATCGCCGAGGACGTCGCCGGCCGGCCCAACTTCAAGAAGTACGCCGAAGAGGGCGCCCAGCACCCGATCGAGGAGGTCGGCGGCAAGCTCCGCGGACTGATGAGCTGGATCGACGACAAAGGCCTCTAGCAGCGATGACGACGACCATCGCCCCGTCGCTCGACGGACTTCGGTTCGCCGCTGTCGAGAACGGCAGCGGCGAGGTCGACACCTCGACGGTCTTCACCTACCACGAGGACGGCGACGTGGTCTGGGCGCGCTACGAAGGTGGCGGCGTCCGGCTCGGTTTCCTCGTCGGCACTCGTGCCGGTGATGCTCTCGACTTCCGTTACAGCCAGCTCAATCCAGCTGGGGAGACCTCGTCCGGTCACTGCCGGACGCAGGTCACCACGCTTCCGGACGGGCGGATCCGCCTCGAGGAGACGTGGGAGTGGCAGTCGCGGGCAGTCACCGGCACGAGCGTCGTCGAGGAGCTCCGCTTAGGGCGGGGCGCGGCGCGCACCTCCAGTAGTCTTCTCCGGTACCGGTTCCACTAGCTGAGGCGGATCTGCAGCGTTGTCCAGGCCCAAGGTGCTCGTCGCAGAGGAGCTCGCGCCGTCCGCGATCGAGGTCCTCGCCGGCGACTTCGACGTCGTCCACGTCGACGGCGCCGACCGGTCCCGGCTGCTGCCGGCGCTGGCCGACGTCGACGCCGTGCTGATCCGCAGCGCCACCAAGATCGACGCGGAGGCGCTGGCCGCGGCTCCGCGGCTCAAGGTCGTGGCCCGGGCAGGTGTCGGGCTCGACAACGTCGACGTCCCGGCCGCGACCAAGGCGGGCGTCATGGTGGTCAACGCGCCGCTGTCCAACATCGTCAGCGCCGCCGAGCTCGCCGTCGGGCTGCTGATCGCCTCGGCCCGCAACATCGCGCCGGCCAACCAGGCGCTCAAGGCCGGCCAGTGGCAGCGGTCGAAGTACAGCGGCGTGGAGATCTACGAGAAAACCGTGGGCGTCGTCGGGCTCGGACGGATCGGCGTGCTCGTCGCCCAGCGGCTGTCGGCGTTCGGCGTGCGGCTGATCGCCTACGACCCCTACGTCTCCACCGCCCGCGCCGCGCAGATCGGCGTGCGGCTGGTGACGCTCGACGACCTGCTGCGGGAGAGCGACTTCATCACGATCCACCTGCCCAAGACACCCGAGACGGTCGGCCTGATCGGCGAGCGCGAGCTGCAGCTGGTAAAGCCCGGCGTGCGGATCGTCAACGCTGCCCGCGGCGGGCTGGTCGACGAGCACGCGCTCGCCCTGGCCATCAAGGAGGGCCGCGTCGGCGGCGCCGGCGTCGACGTGTTCTCGTCCGAGCCGTGCACCGACTCGCCGCTGTTCGAGTTCGAGTCGGTCGTCGTCACGCCGCACCTAGGCGCGAGCACCGACGAGGCGCAGGACAAGGCCGGTACGGCGGTTGCCCGCTCCGTGCGGCTGGCGCTGCGCGGGGAGTTCGTCCCGGACGCGGTCAACGTGCAGGCGGGCGGCGTGGTCGCCGAGGAGATCCGGCCCGGACTGCCCCTGGTAGAGAAGCTCGGCCGGGTCTTCACCGGCCTGGCCGGGGGAGTGGCCGCGAGCCTCACCGTCGACGTCCGCGGCGAGATCGCCGCCTACGACGTCAAGGTGCTCAAGCTGGCCGCGCTGAAGGGCGTCTTCGCCGACGTCGTCGAGGAGCCGGTCACCTACGTCAACGCCCCGCTGCTCGCCGAGGAGCGCGGCGTCGAGGTGCAGCTGACCACCGACGGCGAGAGCCCCGACTACCGCAACCTGCTCGCCGTACGCGGGACGCTGGCGAGCGGCGAGCAGATCTCGGTCTCCGGCACGCTGTCCGGCACCAAGCAGATCGAGAAGCTGACCGAGGTGTGCGGCTTCGACATCGACGTCACCTTCGCGCCCCACCTGGCCTTCTTCCGGTACGACGACAGGCCCGGCATCGTCGGATCGGTCGGCCGGATCCTCGGTGACGCCGACGTCAACATCGCCAACATGCAGGTCGGCCGCCGGGAGCAGGGCGGCGAGGCGCTGATGGTCATCACCGTCGACTCCGCGATACCCCCGGCGGTCGTCGACGACATCACCGCTACCATCGGTGCCCACTACGGTCGCACCGTCGACATCGAGGAGGAGTCGTGAACCGCGCGCTGCTCCTCGACCTCGCCCTTATCTGCCGCGCCGGGACCTAGCACTCAGCACCCCCGTCGCGGGACCGCTCATCGCTGAGCCGCAGTCTCCTCTTTCAGCGAAAGGCATTGCAGTGAGCGAGCGCATAACGATCTTCGACACCACGTTGCGGGACGGCGAGCAGTCCCCGGGCATCGCCCTGTCGGTACAGGAGAAGGTGGAGATCGCCGAGCAGCTGGGCCGGCTCGGTGTCGATGTGATCGAGGCCGGCTTCCCGGCCGCCAGCCCCGGCGACTTCGAGGGCGTCGAAGCCATCGCCCAGACCGTCAAGGGCTCCACCATCGCGGCGCTGTGCCGTACCCGGGACCAGGACATCGCCCGCGCCTTCGCCGCGATCAAGGGCGCGGACCAGCCGCGCATCCACACGTTCATCTCGACCTCGCCGATCCACCGCGAGAAGAAGCTCCGGATGACGACCGACCAGGTGCTCGCTGAGACCGTGCGGGCGGTCGCGCAGGCGAAGGCGCTCTGCGACGACGTCGAGTTCTCCGCCGAGGACGCCACGCGCACCGAGCTCGACTTCCTGATCGAGGTCTTCGCCGCGGCGATCGAGAACGGCGCCACGACGATCAACGTCCCCGACACCGTCGGGTTCGTGATGCCCAACGAGTACGTCGACATCCTGACCGCGCTGCAGGAGCGGGTGCGCGGCGCGGCCGACGTCGTCTGGAGCGTGCACTGCCACAACGACCTCGGGCTGGCGACGGCCAACGCACTCGCCGGCGTACGCGCGGGTGCCCGGCAGGTCGAGGTGTGCATCAACGGCATCGGCGAGCGCGCCGGCAACACCGCGCTCGAGGAGGTCGTCATGGCGCTGCGGACGCACGCGCCGACGCTCGGCTACACGACCGGCATCGACACCCGGGAGATCGCGCACACGTCCCGGCTGGTGTCGATGCTCTCCGGCTACGCCGTGCAGCCGAACAAGGCGGTCGTCGGCGGCAACGCCTTCAGCCACGAGAGCGGGATCCACCAGCACGGCGTGCTGATGGAGCGCACGACGTACGAGATCATGAACCCCGAGGACATCGGGCTGGCCGGCAACAAGATCGTGCTGGGCAAGCACTCCGGCCGGCACGCGTTCGTGGACGCGCTGAGCCAGCTCGGGCTGCACCCGAGCGGTCCGGCGCTGGAGCACGCGTTCGCGCGCTTCAAGGAGCTGGCCGACAAGAAGGTCTCCATCACCGACGCCGAGCTCGAGGCGCTCGTCACCGAGGACGGCGGCGAGGCGGACCACATCGGCGAGATCTGGTCGTTCGACTGGCTGGCGGTCGC
>DASQMY010000272.1:0-1596 GCA_035645255.1 Mycobacteriales bacterium | reverse complement strand
AGTCGCGGCGGCCGAGCCGCCGGCCCGCGGCCACGCCGGGCTGGCGCGCACGGCGGTGACGATCGCGGCGGTGACCATCGCCGCGCGGGTCGTCGGCCTGCTCCGCGTCTTCGTGCAGGCCAACGCCGTCGGCGCCGGGCCGGTCGGCGACACCTACGCGGCGGCCAACCAGCTGCCCAACATCGTCTTCGACGTCGTCGCGGGCGGCGCCCTGGCGAGCGCTGTCGTACCCGTGCTCGGGGGACCGGTCGAGCGCGGCGACCGCGACCGCGTGGCGCAGACCGTGTCCGCGCTGCTGACCTGGACGGTGCTGCTGCTCGTGCCGCTCTCGTTGGCCGGAGCGCTGCTCGGCCGGCCGCTGATGGAGCTGCTGGTGTCGGGCGTCGACGACCCAGGGCTGCGCGCGGACAAGGCCGAGCTCGGCGCGCGGATGCTGGTGGTCTTCATGCCGCAGGTCGTCCTGTACGGCGTGGGGATCGTGCTCACCGGCGTGCTGCAGTCGCATCGGCGCTTCGTCGCGCCGGCGCTCGCGCCGCTGCTGTCGAGCACGGTCGTCATCGGCGCCTACCTGCTCTACGCCGGCGCCGGCAGCGCCCGCTCGATCGGGCAGCTGAGCCGGTCGCAGGAGCTGGTGCTGTCGGTCGGCACCACGCTCGGCGTGGCGGCGCTGACGCTGCCGCTGCTGGTCCCGCTGGCCCGGCTACGGCTCGGCCTCCGCCCGACGCTGCGCATGCCGGCCGGGGTCGCGGGAGCGCTGCGCGGCCTGGCGCTGGCCGGGGGAGTGGCGCTCGGAGCGCAGCAGCTCGCCGCCCTGGTCGTGCTGTGGCTGGCGCAGCCGGTCGCGGGTGCCACGGTCGTCTTCCAGCTCGCGTGGACGGTGTTCCTCGTGCCGTGGGCCGTCGCCGCCGTACCCATCGCCACCAGCACGTTCCCGGCGCTGACCGCGGCGGCCGACTCCGGCGACGACGCGCGGTACGCCGAGACGCACGGCGCCGCGCTGCGTGGACTGCTCGTCGTCTGCCTGCTGGCGGGCGCGGTCCTCGTCGCCGCGGCGCGTCCGGCGGCGCATGTGCTCCTCGCGCTCGTGCCGGCCGGCCTCGGCGGCGACAGCACCGAGCAGCTGGCGCGCGCCCTCGCGGCGTTCGCGCCGGGCGTCGTGGGCTACGGCGCGCTCGCGCTGCTCACCAGGGCGTGCTACGCCCGGCACGACGGCCGATCGCCCGCCGTCGCCACCGCGGCCGGGTTCGCGCTCGCCGTCCTGCTGGACGTCGCCCTCGCTGCTGCGCTCCCTGCCGACTGGCGAATCGCCGGCGTCGGTGCCGGCCACACCGTGGGCATGACGGCCGCGGCGGTCGCTCTGGTCGTCGGCGTACGGCGCGCGGCCGGTCCGGCGGCGACGGCCGGGGCCGGTCGAACGCTGGCCGCCGGCGGTGCGGCCGCCGTCCTGGCCGCCGGTGCAGGGGCACTTGCCGCACGGGTTGTCGGCGTCGCAACCGACGGCGCGGCTGTCGGCGGGTTGCTGCTGGCGACGGCCGTCGTGGTCGCCGCCTTCACCACGACGCTCGCGCTGCTCGGCGGCGACGATCTCCGCGCGGC
>DASQMY010000271.1:0-12372 GCA_035645255.1 Mycobacteriales bacterium | reverse complement strand
GGCCGGCGGAGCCTGAACGGCGGACTCGGTCGCGGCGGCCGGCGGCGCTGCGGCGACTGCCGCGGGCGTCTCGGCGGTCGCGTTGTCCTTCTTCCACTTCTTCATCCAGGACGACTTGGCCTTGGCGCGGGCGACCCGCTCCGGCAGGCCGGCGGAGATCGCGGCGTCGAAGACGCCCTGGTCGATGCCGACGTCCTCCTTGTCGATCTCGGCGTGCTCGCGGGCCGGCTTGCCGGGTGCCGCGGCTGGGGCCGGCGCGGCTGCGGCGGCGGGTGCAGCAACCGCGGCCGGTGCGGCGGCGGGCGCGGCAGCCGCGGGTGCGGCCACCGCAGCGCCGCCGGCCTGCAGCGCGGGCGCCTCGTAGACCTTGGGCTCGGCCTTCTGCGCGGCGACCAGCTCAGCCGCCGGCTCGCCGTCGGGGTCGAGCGCGGGCGGTGCAGGGACGGTGTACATCCACTCGCGCAGCCGCTCCTTCTCGTGCGTCAGCTCGCGGATGTCGTACTCGCTGTACTCGAACTCCGGCGACCAGAACAGCGCGTCGAACGGGCACACCTCGATGCAGATGCCGCAGTACATGCAGAGCGCGAAGTCGATCGCGAACCGGTCGAGGATGTTGCGGGTGCGGGCGCGCGCGCCCGGCGTCTTGGGCGGCACGACCTCCTTGTGCGAGTCGATGTAGATGCACCAGTCCGGGCACTCGCGCGCGCACAGCATGCAGACCGTGCAGTTCTCCTCGAACAGCGCGATGACGCCGCGAGTGCGCGGGGGGAGCGCCGGCTTGGCGTCCGGGTAGTGCTTGGTGGCGGTCGGCTTGCGCATGGTGTTGAGCGTCACCATGAGGCCCTTGGCCAGACCGAGTCCCTTAGCCATCGGTCACCACGTCCCGTTGGCCCAGGGCGCGTAGAGCTTCACCGCGGCGGCGACGAAGATCTGCACCAGCGACAGCGGGATGAGCACCTTCCAGCAGAGCTTCTGCAGCTGGTCCTCGCGCAGCCGCGGGTAGGCGACGCGCAGCCAGATCACGACGAACCCGAACGCGAAGATCTTGAGGAACGTCCAGAGGATGCCGAGCTCGGCGGAGAGGAACGGCCCGCGCCAGCCGCCGAGGAAGAGCACCGCGAACAGCGCGCCGGCGACGACGATGCCGGCGTACTCGGTCAGCAGGAAGAAGGCGAAGCGCAGACCGGTGTACTCGGTCATGTGGCCGAAGATGATCTCGGAGTCGGCGACCGGCATGTCGAACGGCGGCCGGTTGAGCTCGGCGAGGCTGGCGACGAAGAACACGAACATCGCCGGCGCGAGGAAGGGGATCCACCACCACTCCCAGGCGGCGGCGATCCCGGTGAGGGACAGCGTGCCGGCGAACATCGCGACGGTCGCCGCGCTGAGGACCAGCGGCAGCTCGTAGGCGATCAGCTGCGCGGCGCCGCGGATGCCGCCCAGCAGCGAGAACTTGTTGGCGCTGGACCACGCCGCCATCAGCATGCCGATAGTCGTGATGCTGGAGATGGCGAGCGCGTAGAACAGGCCGATGTCGAGCTTCTCGGCGACCAGCCCCGGTGACCACGGGATGACGACGAGCACGAAGAGCGCCGGCAGCAGTGAGACGGCGGGTGCCAGCTTGAAGACGCCGCGGTCGGCGTTGTCCGGGACGACGTCTTCCTTCTGCACGAACTTGATGCCGTCGGCGACGAGCTGCGCCCACCCGTGGAACGCGCCGGCGTACATCGGGCCCGTCCGGCCCTGCATGTGGGCCATCACCTTGTGCTCGGTCTGGCCGATGATCAGCGGCACGGTCAGGAACACGCCGAGGCAGGCCACCGCCTTGAGGACGGCAGCCACCCACCAGTTGTCCAGGAGCGACTCGATCACTCGCCCGGCTCCTTGGCGCCCGGCCACGGCTTGACGACGCGGCTGGTCAGCAGGAACTCCTTGCGGAGCGGGTGGCCCTCGAACTCGTCGGAGAGCAGCAGCTTGACGAGGTTGGGGTGGCCGTCGAACACGATGCCGAACATCTCCCACGTCTCGCGCTCGTGCCAGTTGGCGCCGGCGAAGACCTGGGTCAGCGACGGCAGCCGCGGCAGGTCGTTCGGGACGACGGTCCGCAGCAGCACGTGGTGGCGGTGGATCGGCGAGTAGAGGTGGGTGACGACCCCGTAGCCCGCCTCCGCCTCGTCGACCCCGGTCAGGAAGTCGAAGAACGTGAAGTCCAGACCGCGGGTGGTCTTGGCGAAGGCGGCGGCGTCGGCGTAGGCGTAGGCAGGCAGCGTGACGGTCACCGCGCCGAAGCTGGTCTCGCTCTCGACGCCGTCGCCGAAGCGCGCGACGAAGCGCTGGCCGATCTCCTCGGGAGTCATCAGGCGTCCACCGCGGCCGGCTCCGGTGCGGCGGCGTACCGCTGCTTGAGCGACTCGCCCTGGATCTTGGTCTGCAGCTTGATGATGCCCTGCAGCAGCGCCTCCGGGCGGGGCGGGCAGCCGGGGACGTAGACGTCGACGGGGATGATCTGGTCGACGCCCTTGGTGACGGCGTAGGAGTCCCAGTAGGGGCCGCCGCAGTTGGCGCACGAGCCGAACGAGATGACGTACTTCGGGTCCGGCATCTGCTCGTAGAGCCGCTTGACCGCCGGCGCCATCTTGTCGGTCAGCGTGCCGCTGACGACCATCAGGTCGGCCTGGCGCGGGCCGTGGGCGAACGGGATGACGCCGAGCCGGATGAAGTCGTGCTCGCTCATCGAAGTCGCAATGAACTCGATGGCGCAGCAGGCGAGACCGAAGTTGAAGACCCACAGGGAGTACTTGCGGCCCCAGTTGAGCACGAACTTGATCGGCTGCGGGACCTCGACCTGATCGCTCAGACCCATTCGAGGACCTTCTTCTTCCACGCGTACAGGAGCCCGAGCGCGAGGAACCCCACGAAGATGATCATCTCGACGAGGGCGACCGTGCCGAAGCCCTCGCGGGCGAACACCAGCGCCCAAGGGAAGAGGAACACGCTCTCCACGTCGAAGATCACGAACAGGAACGCGAAGATGTAGTAGCGGATCTGCGTCTGCGACCAGCCGAGCCCGACCGGGTCGATGCCGCACTCGTAGGTCATGAACTTCTCCGCACGGCGCGGGCGCGCGGGACGGATCAGCTTGTTGGCGGTGAAGGCGACGGCGATGAACCCGATCCCGAAGAGGATCAGGATCCCTACGGTGGCGTAGGAGCCGAAGTACTCGTTCAATCGGTCCCCTCATGAGGGCGCAGTCGCATGCGTGGGGCGCCGGCAGCCGGCCGGTGGGCGTGCGTGCATATTAGCCAGCGGATGTTGCTCCGGCCGAATCGGGAGAACCGCGCCACGCCGGTGCCGGGGCGAGCCCGCAGCGGGTCCGGCGTACCAGGTCGAACCGGGCGCTCCCAGCGGCCGCCGGCCACCCCTTCTTGCGTCACCGGTGTGCCCGCACAGTGAGGTAAGGAAGGGTAGGCCGGGCAGTCGCCGTGATCAGGTCGGGCGCCGATCGGATCGCCATGCCGGTCCAATCCACGCCCGACCTGATCGCGAACGCCGGAGCGGCGGCGGAAGGCGGCGGGGAGCGCGTCAGCCGACGCGGGCGACCACGAAGTCGGTGAGGGTCTCCAGCGCGTCGCGGGCGGGGAGTGCCGGGAGCTCGGCGACGATCTTCTTCGCGTCATCGGCGTACGACGCGAGCGTCGCCCGGGCCTGCTCCATCGCCGGGTGCGCGCGCAGCAGCGCGAGCGTCTCGGTCACCGCCGCGTCGTCGTCGCGCAGGGCGCCGCCGGCCAGCAGCTCGCGCAGGCGCGAGCCGCCGGGACCCGAGTCACGCAGCGCGAAGAGGACCGGCAGCGTCGCGATGCCCTCGCGCAGGTCGGTGCCGGGCGTCTTGCCGGAGGTGCCGGTCTCGCTGGCCACGTCGATCAGGTCGTCGGAGAGCTGGAACGCGCTGCCGATGCACTCACCGAAGCGCATCAGCGTGTCCACGGTCTGCGGGTCCGCGCCGGCCATCATCGCGCCGAACCGGCTGGACGTCGCGATCAGCGAGCCCGTCTTGTCGGCGACGACCTGCAGGTAGTGGTCCACGGCGTCGGCGCCTTCGGCTGCGCCGACGGTCTCGCGGATCTGCCCCTCGACGAGCCGGGCGAACGTGCGCGCCTGGATCCGGACCGCCTCGGTGCCGAGGTCGGCGAGGATGTCCGACGCCTTGGCGAACAGGTAGTCGCCGGTGAGGATCGCGACGGTGTTGTCCCAGCGGACGTTGGCGCTCGGCGTGCCGCGGCGCAGCGCCGCCTCGTCCATGACGTCGTCGTGGTAGAGCGTCGCGAGGTGGGTGAGCTCCACCACCACCGCCGACGGTACGACGCCCGGCGCGGCCGGATCGCCGAAGTGGCTGGCCAGCAGCACCAGCAGCGGCCGGAACCGCTTGCCGCCGGCGTAGACGAGGTGGCGGGCCGCCTCCGTGATGAACGCGTGCTCGCTGACGACGCAGTCGCGCAGCATCGTCTCGACCCGGTCGAGCCCGACCCGGACGGCCGACTCCAGGACCGGGTCGTCGAACTGGACGCCGGCAGCCCGGATCGGCTGGTCGCTCATCTGACGAACAGCTCCGACCGGCCGGCGATGTCGACCACCAGCTCGGGGACGACCCCGAGGACGATCGTCGCGGCGAGGCAGACCCCCAGCGCGGCGGAGGTGAGCGGGCGGAGCCTGGCGACCTCCGGACCGTCGGCGGCCGGCTCCTGGAAGAACATCATCACGACGACGCGGGCGTAGAAGAACGCGGCGACGGCGCTGGTGACCACGCCGACGATGACCAGGTAGGTCACGCCGCCGTCGACCGCAGCACCCCACACCGCGAACTTGCCGAAGAAGCCGCTGGTGAACGGGATGCCGGCCAGCGCGAACAGGAAGAACGCGAACAGCCCGGCGACCGCCGGGGAGCGCCGGCCGAGGCCCTGCCACTTGGACAGGTGGGTCGCCTCGCCGTCGGCGTCGCGGACCAGGGTCACGACGCCGAACGCGCCGATCACGATGAAGCCGTAGGCGAGCAGGTAGAACATCGAGCTGGACAGCCCCCGGCGGCTGGACGCGGCGACACCGGTCAGGATGAAGCCGGCGTGGGCGATCGACGAGTAGGCGAGCATCCGCTTCACGTCGGTCTGCGTCACGGCGATCACCGCGCCGACGACCATGGTGAGTACGGCGACCGCACCGATCGCGGGCCGCCAGTCGCCGCGCAGGTTGTAGAACGTCACGAGGAGCACGCGCAGCAGCGCTCCGAACGCCGCGACCTTGGTGCACGCCGCCATGAACGCGGTGACCGGCGTGGGCGCACCCTGGTAGACGTCCGGCGTCCAGCTGTGGAACGGCACGGCGCCGACCTTGAACAGCAGGCCGACCCCGAGCAGCGCGAGTCCGGCGTACAGCAGCGGGTCGTCGCCGCTCGGCTGCCCGGCCGCATCGCGGATCGCGGTGAGCGACACGCTGCCGGCGAACCCGTAGAGCAGCGCCACGCCGTAGAGGAAGAACGCCGACGAGAAGGCGCCGAGCAGGAAGTACTTGACCGCCGCCTCCTGGCTGAGCAGGCGACGTCGGCGGGCCAGCCCGGACAGCAGGTAGAGCGGCAGCGAGAGGATCTCCAGCGCGACGAACATGACGATGAGGTTGTGTGCGGAGACGAACAGCAGCATGCCGCCGACCGCGAAGAGCGTCAGCGGGAAGATCTCGGTGTGCTCCGGCGGCAGGGCGCGCAGCGACGCCAGACCGCGCGCGGACGTCGCGGCGACGTCGCCGTCGACCGCGGCCGGGACGCGGTCCGCGGGTGCGCGCTCGGCGAGGAGCAGCAGCGACGTCGCCGCAAGCGCCAGGATCGCCGCCTGCAGGAACAGCGCCGGCCCGTCGACCGCGATCGCGTCCCGCGCGACCAGGCCGAGCATCGGGTCGGTGGCCGAGTTGAGGTCCTGGGCCAGGAAAACGACCAGGCCGAGCGCCGCCAGCACCCCGCCGAGCGCGACGGCCAGACCGGCCACCCGGCGCGACCGCTGGGGCACGAACGCCTCGACGAGTACGCCGACGATCGCCGCGCCGAACACCACCAGCATCGGCGAGATCGCCAGGTAGTGGATGGACGGCGCCTGCAGCGGCTGCGCCTGGGCGAGCACGGCGGTCACTTCTGCTCCCCTGTTGCCGACTCGATCGTCGGAGCCGGGTCGGTCTTCTCGACCCGCTCCATCACGCGCTGCACCGACGGCTCGATCACGCGCAGCACCGGCGCCGGGTAGACGCCCAGCACGATGATCACGAGCAGCACCGGCGCGATGACGAGCTTCTCTCGGAGGTCGAGGTCGGCCATGCCGCGGTTGGCCTCGACGGTGACCGGCCCCTGCATCGTCCGCTGGTAGGCGACCAGGATGTAGAGCGCGGCCAGGATGATGCCGAACGTCGCGATGATGCCGAGCACCGGGTGCCGGGAGTAGGTGCCGAGCAGCACGAGGAACTCGCTGACGAAGCCGTTCAGGCCGGGCAGCGCGAGGCTGGACAGGCCGGCGACGAGGAAGGTCGCCGCCAGCACCGGAACGACGCTGCGCAGCCCGCCGTACTCCTCGATCAGCCTGGTGTGCCGGCGCTCGTAGAGGAAGCCGATGATGAGGAAGAGCGCGCCGGTGGAGAGGCCGTGGTTGACCATGTAGAGCACGGCGCCGGACTGGCCCTGCCGGGTGAAGGCGAACGTGCCGAGGATGATGAAGCCGAGGTGCGCGATCGAGGTGTAGGCCACCAGCCGCTTGATGTCCTTCTGCACGATCGCGACGAGCGCGCCGTAGAAGATGCCGAACAGGCCGAGGCCCATCATCATCGGCGCGAAGTAGCGCGACGCCTCCGGGAACAGCGGGATCGAGTACCGCATGAAGCCGAACGTGCCGATCTTCAGCATCACGCCGGCGAGCAGCACCGAGCCGCCGGTCGGCGCCTCGGTGTGCGCGTCGGGCAGCCAGGTGTGGAACGGGAACAGCGGCACCTTGACGGCGAAGGCGACGAAGAAGCCGAGGAAGAGCCAGCGCTGCGTGTTGCGCGCGACGTCGAGGGTCAGCCACTGCTCGTAGTCGAACGTGCCGGCGCCAGCGGCATCACGAGTGAGGAAGTACATCGTCAGGACGGCGACCAGCATCAGCAGGCCGGCGAGCAGCGTGTAGAGGAAGAACTTCACCGCGGCGTAGACCCGGCGCTCGCCGCCCCAGACGCCGATCAGGAAGTACATCGGGACGAGCATGACCTCGAACAGCGCGTAGAACAGGAACACGTCGATCGCCGCGAAGACGCCGATCATCGCGGTCTCGAGCAGCAGGATCAGCGCGAAGTAGCTCTTGACCTTGTTGTCGACGTTCCACGACGCGAGCAGGACGACCGGCACGAGGAACGCCGTCAGCGCGATCAGGACGAGCGCGAGCCCGTCGACGCCGACCTTGTACTGGATGCCGAACGCCTTGATCCACTGGTGCTGCTCGACCAGCTGGAACTGCTCGGCCGCGCCGGACTCGAACTGCGTGATCATGCCGATGGTCAGCGCCAGCGACACCAGCGAGAAGGCGATCGCGAGCTGTTTGGCCAGCCGGAGCCTGCTCGCCGGCATCAGCGAGACGGCCAGCGCACCGACCAGCGGTACGACGCCGATCGCCGTCAGCCACGGGAAGTCCTTCATCGTCAGAACCTCACCAGGACGAGGGCGGCGACCAGCACGACGGCGCCGCCGAGCATGCCGAGCGCGTAGGACCGGACGAACCCGGTCTGGATCCGCCGCAGCCGACCGGACGAGCCGCCCACCAGGGCGGCGGCACCGTTGACCGCGCCGTCCACGCCGCGGCCGTCGACGAAGACGAGTGTCCGGGCGAGGTACTGGCCGGGGCGCATGACAACGCTCTCGTAGATGGTGTCGAAGTACAGCTTCTTGCGCGCCCAGGTGACGGTGGGCAGTACGGCGACCGGTGCGGTGACGGGGACCGGCTGGCGGGCGTAGCGCAGGAAGGCGAGGCCCGCGCCGGCGGCGACGACGAGCAGCGTGATGATCGTCAGCTGGATCGGCGTCAGCGCGCCGTCGTGGTGCGCCTCGGGGCTGCCGAACACCGGCTCGAGGAAGTGCGCGAGCTGCCCCTCAGCCTTCCAGTTCAGGGCGGCGCCGCCGACGAGCGACAGCACGGCGAGGATCGCGAGCGGGACCGTCATCACGGCCGGCGACTCGTGCGGGTGGACGTCGCTGCCGAACCGCTCGCTGCCCCAGAACGTCATGAAGTACAGCCGGGACATGTAGAACGCGGTCAGCCCGGCGCCCAGCAGCGCGAGCGCCCAGAGCACGAAGTGACCCTCGAGGAACGACGTCTCCAGGATCTGGTCCTTGGAGAAGAAGCCCGCGGTCAGCGGGAACCCGATGATCGCGAGCCAGCCGGCGGTGAACGTCAGCCAGGTGAGCTTCATGTGCTTGCGCAGGTTGCCCATGCGGCGCATGTCGGTCTCGTTGTGCAGGCCGTGCATCACCGACCCGGCGCCGAGGAACATCAGCGCCTTGAAGAAGCCGTGCGTCAGCAGGTGGAAGATGCCGAGCGCGTAGCCCGCCTTGCCGATGCCTACGCCGAGCATCATGTAGCCGATCTGGCTGATGGTGGAGTAGGCGAGGACCTTCTTCAGGTCGTCCTGGGCGCAGGCGATGACCGCGCCGATGAGGATGGTGATGACGCCCATCCACATGGCGGTCGTCCGGGCCGCAGGCGACAGGTCGAACAGCGCGCTCGACCGCGCCACGAGGTAGACGCCGGCGGTGACCATCGTCGCGGCGTGGATCAGCGCGGACGCCGGGGTGGGGCCGGCCATCGCGTCGGGCAGCCAGACGTGCAGCGGGAACTGCGCGCTCTTGCCGGCCGCGGCCAGCAGCAGCAGCAGGCAGATCGCGGTGACCGTGCCGCTGCTCATCTGGCCGGCAGCGGCGCGCACCTCGTCGAACCCGACCGCGCCGATCGTCGCGAACATCGCCATGACGGCCAGGCCGAGACCGACGTCGCCGACCCGGTTGACGACGAACGCCTTCTTCGCCGCGGTCGCGTACTCCGGCACGTGACCCCAGAAGCCGATCAGCAGCATCGAGGCCAGACCCACGCCCTCCCAGCCGACGTAGAGCAGCAGGTAGCTGTCGGCCAGGACCAGCAGCAGCATCGCGGCGATGAACAGGTTGAGGTAGGCGAAGAACCGCCGCCGGTCCTCGTCGTGGTCCATGTAGCCGATGGAGTAGACGTGGACCAGCGTGCCGACGCCGGTGATGAGCAGCACGAAGCAGACGGACAGCGGGTCGAGCAGCAGGCCGAAGTCGACCTGGAGATCGCCGACCGGAATCCACTCGTAGACCTGCTGGCCGAGCCGGCGATCCTCACCGCCGAGACCGAGCAGCTGGGAGAGCAGGACCAGGCCCATGACGAACGTCGCGCCGCAGACCGCGGTGGCGAGCAGGTGTCCCCACCTGTCGCTGCGGCGGCCGGCGAGCAGCAGCACCGCAGACCCCACCAGCGGTACGACGATCAGCAGCCACAGCGGCACCGTCGGCGCGGTGACCGCACCCGCCTCCTGCGCCGCGACGATCACGTCGGTCACTCGGTCACCACTTCAGCAGGTTCGCGTCGTCGACCGAAGCCGACTGCCGGGTTCGGAAGATCGTGACGATGATCGCGAGGCCGACGACGACCTCGGCGGCCGCCACCACCATGACGAAGAACGCCATGATCTGGCCGTCGAGCGTGCCGCGCATGCGCGAGAACGTGACCAGCGTCAGGTTGACGGCGTTGAGCATCAGCTCGACGCACATGAAGACCACGATCGCGTTACGGCGGAGCAGCACGCCGGCTGCGCCGATGCTGAACAGCGCCGCGCTGAGGAAGAGGTAGTAGGCCGGGCTCACGCGCCGCCTCCGGCCGAGCCGGTCTGCCCGCCGGCCGCGCTGTGCCCGGAGGCGCCGCTGTCGTCGGCGGGCGCGCCGGACGGGAGCAGCGCCGGCTCGTGCGCGTCCTGCGTCTCGGCGTACACGCCGGGGCCGGTCGGCGCGCTGCCGCGGCCGAAGCGCCGCTGGGACATGGACCGCTGCGAAGGCCGCGGCCCGGTGCGCTCCTTGTGCGCGAGCACCATGGCGCCCAGCGCCGCGACGATCAGCAGCGCGCTGGTGACCTCGAAGACGAAGACGTAGTCGGTGAACAGCAGCCGGGCGATGCCGAGGACGTTGCTCTCCCGGTTGGCCGCCTCGAGCCCGACCGAGTCCATGTCGAGCACGGCGTCGCTGATCCCGAAGCCGAGCAGCCCGGCGAAGCCGAGCGCGAGCAGCACGGCGGCGACGCGCTGGCCGCGCAGCGTCTCCACCAGCGAGTCGCTGCGGTCGACGCCGACGAGCATCAGCACGAACAGGAAGAGCACCATGATGGCGCCGGCATAGACCGTGATCTGGACAGCCGCCAGGAACGGCGCGTCCTGCACCGCGTAGAAGACGGCCAGGCAGAACAGGTCGACCACGAGGAACAGTGCGGCGTGCACGGCGCTGCGCGCGAGCACCACGGCGAGCGCCGCGAGCAGCGCGATCGGGGCGAGCACCCAGAAGACCACGGTCTCCGCGGTGCCGACGTCGGTCGCGGCGAGGAGGCTACCCACGGCGGCGTCCGCTGGACTCGTCGCCCCGGTACTTCACCATCGCGGCCTCCGCGCGCTCAGGGTCGAGCCGGCCCTCGATCGACGCGTCACCCGGGATGTTCTGCAGCAGGCTGTCGTCGGAGAGCCGGTAGTAGTCGTTCTCGGTCTCGCCCATGCGCATCGGGTGGGGCGGCTGCTCCATGCCCTCGCCGAGCGGCGCGAGCAGCTGGGTCTTGGTGAAGATGAGGTCCTCGCGGCTGTCGCTGGCCAGCTCGTACTCGTTGGACATCGTCAGGGCGCGGGTGGGGCACGCCTCGATGCAGAGGCCGCAGAAGATGCAGCGCAGGTAGTTGATCTGGTAGATCGCGCCGTAGCGCTCGCCGGGCGAGTAGCGCTCGGCCTCGGTGTTGTCGGCGCCCTCGACGTAGATCGCGTCGGCCGGGCAGGCCCAGGCGCACAGCTCGCAGCCGACGCACTTCTCCAGACCGTCCGGGTGGCGGTTGAGGACGTGCCGGCCGTGGTAGCGCGGTGCGGTCGGCCGGCGGTCCTCCGGGTACTGGACGGTGTTGACCTTGCGGAACATCGTGCCGAAGGTCAGCCCGAAGCCCTTGAGCGGCCCGGGGACGAACTTGTACAGGTCAGCCACGACGACTGCCGCCCTTCTCGAGCACGCGGTCGTCCGCGACTGCATCGCCCGCGCCGTCGACCTGGCGGTCGTCCGCCTTCTGCTCCGGCCAGAACAGGCTCGCCACGAGCAGCAGGAGCAGGGCACCGAAGATGACGTTGCGGACCAGGCTGCGGTCACCGCCGTAGTTCTGCTGGTAGGCGCGGATGCCGGCGACCGCGAGGATCCACCCGAGGCTGATCGGGACCAGCTTCTTCCAGCCGAGCCGCATGAACCGGTCGTAGCGCATCCGGGGCAGCGACCCGCGCAGCCAGATGAAGCCGAACAGCAGCACCATCACCTTGAGGACGAACCACAGCAGCGGCCACCAGCCGGTGTCCAGCGCGGTGAACGGCGGGAACGGGCGCCAGCCGCCGAGGAAGAGCGTCGTCGCGACGGCCGAGACGGTGACCATGTTGATGTACTCCGCGAGGAAGAACATCGCGAACTTCACCGACGAGTACTCGGTGTGGAAGCCGGCGACCAGCTCGCTCTCCGCCTCCGGGAGGTCGAACGGCGCCCGGTTGGTCTCGCCGACCGCCGAGATCGCGTAGATGCCCGCCGACACCGGGAGCAGGATCACGAACCAGAGCCGCTGCTGCTCGGCGACGATGTCGGACGTCGACAGCGAACCGGAGTGGATGAAGACGGCCGCGATCGACAGCCCCATCGCGATCTCGTAGCTGATCATCTGCGCCGACGACCGCAGCGAGCCGAGCAGCGCGTAGGTGGACCCGCTGGACCAGCCGGCGAGGACGATCCCGTACACCCCGAGCGAGCTCATCGCCAGGATGAACAGCACGCCGACCGGAAGGTCGGTCAGCTGTAGCGGCGTCCGGTTGCCGGCGATGGAGACGCTCGGTCCGAACGGGATCACGGAGAACGCCAGGAACGCCGGGATCATCGACAGGATCGGCGCGAGCAGGTAGACCGGCCGGTCGGCGTTGCGCGGCCGGACGTCCTCCTTGAGGAACAGCTTGATGCCGTCGGCCAGCGCCTGGAGGATGCCGAACGGACCGGCCCGGTTGGGGCCGAGCCGCTGCTGCATGCGGGCGACG
>DASQMY010000270.1:0-1526 GCA_035645255.1 Mycobacteriales bacterium | reverse complement strand
CCCCTAGTGCCGCCGCCGCCCGGTCCCGGACCCCGTCCGCGTCGTGCTCCGGCACCGTGAACCGGACAACTACGACAAGCACCTGACACCGCCCGGTCCGTGTCCCATGATGACCGCCTACGGTAGCCGAAGGAGCCCGCTTGCCAGCCGATAGAACGCCGCCGCCCGCGCCGCCGCGCCCGTTCGCGACCCCTGACGCGTCGCCGCTGCGCCGCGCGCTCGAGCGGCGCAGCGCCGTGCTGCTCGTCTTCCTGCGGCGGCTCCCCCGCGCGGTGCTGCCGGTCACCGTGGCGGCCCTGGTGGCCGGCTTCCTGCTCGGACCACCCGCGGTGGCGATCGCCTGCCTGAGCGTCGTCATCGCGTTCTTCGGCTGGCTGCTGTTCCTTAGCTGGCCGGCGATCTCGCCAGGCGCGCGGCTGCTGCGGCTCGTCGTGCTGCTGGTGATGGTCGCCGGCGTCGTCCAGCAGGCGCTGGCGGCCTGACGGCAGCAGCACCAGCCCGGCGCAACCGCCGCAACCGGACCAGGGCCACACGGGGCACTCCGCGGGCGGTCGACCTGCCTATGACTACCGCTATGTGCGACAGGTGGCGGCAGCAGTGGTGACGGTGCGGCAGGGCGGGTTGGTCGCCGTCGTGCTGCGTGTCGTGCTGCTCCCCGTCGGCGTCGGCGCCGCCATCTCGGAGCACATGTCCGCGAAGGCGGCGCTCGAGGGCGCGCTCGACAACCGCGCGCGGGCGCAGTCCCAGCTGCTCAGCGACCACTTCGCGCGGGCGCGCAGCATCGCCCTGCTGATGTCGAACAACCCCTCGTTCAACGACGTGTTCGAGCTGCCCGGCGACCGCAAGACGAAGATCACAAAGGGCGGGCGCAGCGTCGACCGCGCGAACGAGGCGCTGGCCTACCTGGAGACGCTCTTCCCGCGCAGCATCGGCGAGGTCTGCCCGATCGACCGCACCGGCGCGGAGGCGGCGCGGGTGGTCGAGGGCGACCGCGCACCGTACGACGACCTGTCGCTCGAGGAGGCCAGCCAGCCGTTCTTCCGGCCCACGTTCGCCCTCGACCAGGGCTCGGTCTACCAGGCCGCGCCGTACGTCTCGCCGGACACCGACGACTGGGTCGTGTCCAGCTCGACGAAGCTTCCGGTCACCGGCGACACCAGCAAGGCGATCGTGCACTTCGAGATCACCGTCGAGAGCTTCCGCGAGGCGGCCGCGACCGGCAGTGACGTGCCGGTCCTCGTCGTCGACGCGGCGACCGGCGCGGTCATCATGGACAGCCGTTGGCCGCAGGCAGCGGGCAACATCCGCGGGCGACACCGGTGTCCCGGGCGCGCCGCTGGGCAACCCGGCCGACGGCCGCTTCCGGTCGCTGCGGCGCGAGGACGATGCCGAGGGGCGGCTGCGCGTCGCGGACCGACCGGCGTCGTTCCGCCGGTTGGACCGCACCCCGGCCAACGCGAACGACTGGTTCGTCGTCGCGCTGAGCCGGCAGCCGGTCGGCATGCTGTACGGGGTTGTTGCCTGGC
>DASQMY010000269.1:0-20898 GCA_035645255.1 Mycobacteriales bacterium | reverse complement strand
GGTTCGACCCGGGCGTCGAGCCCGAGGACGGCCGGATCACCGCCGCGATCGAGGCCCAGCTCGCCGGCTGACGGCTCTCAGAGCGAGGCGCCGCCGCTGTGCGGCCGCAGTCGCAGCTCGGTGACGTAGTCCTGCGGCGCGCCCGCTTTCCAGGCGGCGTCGGCCATCATCGCGAGGTAGCGCGCTGACGGCAGCCCGCCCTCGTAGCCGTTGAGCACGTACGTGTAGGCGAGTACGTCGCCGTCGAGCGTCGCCACCCGGAGCTTGATCTTGGAGTAGACGCCGGCGGCGGCGAGCTCGATCTCGTCGAGGCGGCGCTCGTCCTCCCGGTTGAGGTCGTAGAGCACGACGAACACGTGGCTGTCCGGCTCCTCGGCGAGGGTCGCGATCGCGCCTTCCCAGCCGTGCTCCTCGCCGCCGAACGTCAGCCGCCACCCCTCCAGCCAGCCGGTCCCCACTGCGGGGGAGTGCGGGCAACGCCCGAGCATCTGCTCGGCGTCCATGTTGGTGCCGTAGGCGGCGTAGAGGGCCATGCTGCGAAGATTAGCGGCGGTCGCAGCAACCTCGCGTCCCCGGCACGCACTGCCGAGCAGCTGGAGGAGATGTTGGTCCGCGTCGCGATCGTCGGAGGAGGCCCCGCGGGCTACGAGGCGGCCCTGGTCGCCGCCCAGCTGGGCGCGGACGTCACGGTCGTCGACCGCGACGGGCTCGGCGGCGCGTGCGTGCTGACCGACTGCGTCCCGTCCAAGACGCTCATCGCGACCTCGGAGCTGATGGAGTCGCTGGCGTCTGCCAGCTCGCTGGGCATCCGGTTCCGCGGCGCGGAGGGCAACGCGTCGTGGAACGACGACAACGTCGCGACGTCACCGCCCGACGTCGTCAGCGTCGACTCCCCGACGGTCAACGCGCGGGTCAAGTCGCTCGCCATGGCGCAGAGCATGGACGTGGCCCGCCGCCTGTCGCGCGAGGGCATCAAGGTCGTGCAGGGGGCCGGCCGGTTCGTCGACGGCAGGCGGGTCGCCGTACACCGGGCGCACGACGACGAGGCCGAGGAGCCGGACACCGTCGTCGAGGCCGACGTCTTCCTGATCGCCACCGGCGCCCACCCGCGGATCGTGCCCGGCGCCGAGCCGGACGGCGAGCGGATCCTCACCTGGCGCGACGTCTACGACCTCCCCGAGCTGCCCGAGCGACTGGTCGTCATCGGCTCCGGGGTCACCGGCGCCGAGTTCGCCGGCGCCTACCAGGCGATGGGGTCGCAGGTGACGCTGATCTCGAGCCGCGACCGGGTGCTGCCCGGGGAGGACGTCGACGCGGCGGAGCTGATCGAGACGGTCTTCGCCCGTCGCGGAATCAAGATCGTGAAGAACGCGCGGGCGGACGGTGTACAGCGCACCGCCGCCGGCGTGCGCGTGCTGCTGCAGGGCGGCGGCGAGATCGAGGGCAGCCACGCGCTGATGACCGTCGGCTCCATCCCGACCACCCAGGGGCTCCGCCTCGAGGACGTGGGTGTGGCACTCGACGACCGTGGCTTCATCAAGGTCGACAAGGTCAGCCGTACGACGGCCGCCGGCATCTACGCCGCCGGTGACTGCACCGGGGTCCTGATGCTGGCGTCGGTCGCCGCGATGCAGGGCCGGATCGCCATGTGGCACGCGCTCGGGGAAGCCGTCGCGCCGCTGCGGCTCGCGACGGTCTCCGCGACGGTCTTCACCGATCCCGAGATCGCGACCGTCGGCGTGAGCCAGAACGACGTGGAGTCCGGCGCGGTGATGGCCGAGACGATCAAGCTGCCGCTGTCGACCAACGCCCGGGCGAAGATGCAGAACATCACCGACGGCTTCGTGAAGCTCTTCTGCCGGCCGGGCTCGAAGACCATCCTGGGCGGCGTCGTCGTCGCCCCGCGGGCCAGCGAGCTGGTGCTCGCGGTGTCGCTCGCGGTCCAGCACGGGCTGACGGCTGACCAGCTGGCGCACACCTTCTCCATCTACCCGTCGCTCGGCGGCAGCGTGACGGAGGCGGCCAGGCAGCTGATGCGCCGCTAGGTCCGTGCGCGGGTACGACTACGCTGCCAACAACTGTCGAGGCCCGAAGGAGGTCGGCTTGCAGATCGACTTCAACTCATCGCCATCGTCGAGCGTCGGCATCGAGATGGAGCTCGAGGTCGTCGACCGCGAGACCCGCGAGCTGCGCAGCGGCGCCACCGAGATCCTGGGCGAGATGGGTGCCATGCACCCCGGGGGCGAGCACCCGAAGGCCAAGCACGAGCTGCTCGAGTCGACGATCGAGATCATCACCGGGGTCTGCCAGACGGTCCCCGAGGCGCGGGACGACCTGGCCGGCACCCTCGCCGAGGTGACGGCGATGACCGCGCCCCGCGGCATGGAGCTGATGTGCTCCGGCACGCACCCGTTCTCCGACTGGGCCAAGCAGGACATCTCCCCCAATCCGCGCTACGCGCAGCTGGTCGAGGACATGCAGTGGCTCGCCCGCCGGCTGCAGATCTTCGGCATCCACGTGCACGTCGGCGTGCGGTCCCCGGACAAGGTCATCCCGATCGTCAACGCGCTGACGACCTACGTGCCGCACTTCCTCGGCCTGTCCGCCTCGTCGCCGTACTGGGTCGGGACCGACACCGGGCTGGCGTCCTGCCGGTCCAAGGTCTTCGAGGGACTGCCGACCGCCGGGCTGCCCTACCAGCTGTCGGGGTGGAACGAGTTCGAGACCTACATGGAGACGCTGATCTGCTCCAACACGATCCACACGATCCGCGAGATCTGGTGGGACATCCGGCCGCACCCCAACTTCGGCACGGTGGAGCTGCGGATCTGCGACGGCCTCCCGACGCTGCGTGAGGTCGCGACCATGGCGGCGCTCAGCCAGTGCCTGGTCACCCGCCTCGACACGCTGCTCGACCGCGGCTACACGCTCCCGATGCCGAAGGGCTGGATCCTGCGCGAGAACAAGTGGCGGGCCGCCCGCTACGGCGTCGACGCCGAGATCATCCTCGACGAGAAGGGCACCCTGCAGCCGGTCAGGGACGCGGTCCGCGAGCTGGTCCACGAGCTCGAGCCGGTCGCCGACAACCTGGGCTGCACCGACGAGCTGGAGTACGCGCTCACGATCATGGAGCGCCCGAGCTACCTGCGGCAGCGGCAGACCGTCGCCAACGGCGGCAGCCTGGTCGACGTCGTCGACATGCTGGTCACCGAGCTGCGCACCGACCAGCCGTCGGCCATCGACATCACCCGCAGCAGCAAGCCCGGCGTGCTGGCGTGACGGTCGACGTCGCAGGCTTCCTGGCCGGGCACACCGACGAGCTCGTCGCCGTACGGCGGCACCTGCACTCCCACCCCGAGCTCGGCAACCACGAGCGGGAGACCGCGGCGCTGCTCGCCCGCCGGCTGACGGCGGCCGGCCTCGAGCCGCGGCTGCTGACCACCGGGACCGGGCTGGTCTGCGACATCGGCACGGGCGACGGCCCGGTCGTCGCGCTGCGCGCGGACCTCGACGCCCTCCCGCTGCCGGACGACAAGCCGGTCAGCTACCGCTCGACCGTCCCAGGTGTCTGCCACGCGTGCGGTCACGACGTGCACACCACCATGGTGCTGGGGGCCGGGCTCGCACTGCAGCGGCACGCCGCCGAGCTGCCTGGCCGCGTGCGGCTGGTGTTCCAGCCGGCCGAGGAGCTGACTCCGGGCGGCGCGCTGCAGATGATCGCGGAGGGTGGGCTGGACGACGTGCGCGCGATCTTCGCGCTGCACTGCGACCCCCGGCTGGAGACCGGGAAGGTTGGCGTGCGGTCCGGCCCGATCACCGCCGCGGCCGACCAGGTCGAGATCCGGCTGACCGGCCCCGGCGGCCACACCGCGCGGCCGCACCTGACCGCCGACCTGGTGTACGTCGCCGCGCGGGTGATCACGGACCTGCCGGCCGGCCTCTCCCGGCTCGTCGACCCGCGGTCCGGACTGGCGCTGGTCTTCGGCGCCGTGCAGGCCGGCGTCGCTGCCAACGCGATCCCGGAGTGCGCCGTCATCCGCGGCACGCTGCGCGTGCTGCAGCGGGAGGCGTGGGAGCAGGCACCGGATCTGATCGAGCGGCTGCTGGAGGCGACGGCCGGGCCGCTCGGCGCGAAGTGGGAGCTCAGCTACCAGCGCGGCGTACCGCCGGTGGTCAACGAGGCGTTCGCCACCGCGCTGCTGTCGCAGGCGGCGGTGAAGGCGCTCGGCGTCGACCACGTGGTGCCCACGGACCAGAGCCTCGGCGGCGAGGACTTCGCCTGGTATCTCGACCACGTGCCCGGCTCGATGGCCCGGCTCGGGACGATGCGGGACGGTCCGAAGGTCGATCTGCACGCCGGGTCGTTCGACGTGGACGAGCGCGCCATCGGCGTCGGTGTCCGGATCCTGGTCCAGACCGCGCTCGACGCCCTCGACCACTACGCCGTTTAGCCGAGCGCGGTAGCACCCCTGGCCGGGCAGCCAGTGTCATGTAGCACGACCAGATCTAGTCACTCTTGTCCATTGGCCGGAACTGTCCGGCTTGTGCACAATCAGGGAGAGCCGGTCTGATCCCCGGCTTAGCTGTCATTGTCCGCTCTCGGCTTTGGATGGTCATGCGTCAGTCTGTGCCCCGCACCGTCGCGGTCGCCCTCACCTGCTCCGTCCTGACAGTCGCGGCGATCTCGCCGGCCGCGGCGCACGACGTCAGCAAGACGCCGGCGAGCAAGACGGAGGCGAGCAGGACCGCCAAGGCCCAGTCCGTCGTGGACGACGCCGCCAAGGCGCTGCCGCTCGAGGAGCACGCCGAGTACGAGGGGCAGGAGACCTGCTCCACGGTCGAGCGGGCCGGCGTCCGGGCGTTCCGCGAGCTCGTGCTCGAGCGCTTCCCCGGCACCGGCGACTCCGGGATCCTGCGCGGCTGCCACGTCGGCCGCAAGAGCGAGCACAAGGAGGGCCGGGCCTGGGACTGGCACGTCGACGCCAACGACCCGGCCGACCGCAAAGCCGCCGAGGAGCTGATCGCCTGGCTGCTCGAGACCGACGCGCAGGGCAACGTCAACGCGCGCGCCCGCCGGCTCGGCGTCATGTACATCATCTGGGACCGCCACATCTGGCACTCGTGGAAGAACCCCGAGGCCGGCATGTCGATGCCCTACGACGGCGCGAGCCCGCACACCGACCACGTGCACTTCAGCTTCTCGCACGACGGCGCCGACGGCCGCACCAGCTTCTGGTCGATGACCGACACGCAGATCGAGCCGATCGAGCTGCTCGGCACCGAGACGGCCGTGGCCATCCGCAACGTCGACGGCGTGCTCGAGTGGTACGGCGCGGACGAGACCGGCGACACGGCGACCGTCACCAAGTTCGGCCGCGGCGGGGACCGCCCGCTGGCCGGCGACTGGGACGGCGACGGTACGGCGGCTCCTGGCGTCGTGCGGACGACGAAGGCCGGCCGGCTCGAGTGGCAGCTGATGCCGACGGCGAAGGCGAAGGCCAAGCAGGACGACGGCAAGGACGCGGGCGGCAAGGCCGGGCAGAGCAGCACGTCGGGCGTCCGGGCGACCGCGAAGGGCACCGACAGCAAGGAGCGCGGCGAGAGCGAGGCGGCCGCCGACAAGGCGACCACGCCGACGTCGTCCGCGAAGCAGTCCGCCGCCCAGAAGCCGGCGAAGCCGCGCACCAAGGCGCAGCGGGCGGCCGACCGGGCAGCTGCCAAGACGGCCGTCGCCACGAAGGCGGCCGCCGAGAAGGCCGCCGCCGTGCGGGCCGCCGCGACCCGAGCCACCGCGCTGCGCGCCGTCGGAAAGCCGTTCCGGTACGGGTTGAAGGACGACCAGCCGTTCGTCGGCGACTGGAACGGCGACGGCATCGCGACCGTCGGCGTCGCCCGGACCGTCGGCAAGGACATCGTCTGGTACCTCTCCAACGACAACCGGACGACCGCCGCGAAGTTCCGCTACGGGCGCGCCGACCTCGGTGACACGGCGGTCGTCGGTGACTGGGACGGCGACGGCATCACGAGCGTCGGCGTCGCCCGGCGCGACGCAGCGGGCAAGCTGACGTGGTGGCTGGCCGAGGGGCTCGCGCCGGCGCAGTTCGACGCAGCGCACCTTGCCGCCGTAGCGAAGCGGGTCCTGCTCCGCACCTTTGCCGTCCCGACCGTGGACAGCCCGGCGACCGGCGCAAAGGTCGTGTTCGGCGGCAAGGGCGAGCGGCCGGTCCCCGGTGACTGGGACGGCGACGGCGTGACGTCGCCGGGCACAGTGGAGACGCAGCGCTCCTACCACCACTGGCACATCACCAACGACGGCGGCAAGACCTACGTCGCCTTCGACCACGGGCACCCGGGCGACCGGACCGCCGTGGGCGACCTCGACGGCGGCACGCTCACCGACTGGGCCAAGGCCAAGCCGGTCGACGACCACTAGCCGGCTGCCGTCATCCGGTTTCCGACTCTCACCGCGCGAGCGGACGCCGGCGCGGTCAGCCGGCGTCGAGGATCTCGCAGATCACCGCGCCGCTGACGACGACCTCGCCCACGGTTGCCGCCAGGCCCTTCACGACACCCGCCTTGTGCGCGGCGACCGGCTGCTCCATCTTCATCGCCTCGAGTACGACGACGAGGTCGCCGGCCGCCACGGTGGCGCCGTCCTCGACGGCGACCTTGACCAGCGTCCCCTGCATCGGCGAGGTGAGCGAGTCGCCGCTCGCCGGCGGGCCGGCGGCCGCCGCACCGGCGCGCCGGCGCGGCGTACGCGCCGGTCCAGCGCCGCTCGAGGCGGGTGCAGCGACCCCACCGGGCAGCACGACCTCCAGCCGGCGGCCGCCGACCTCGACGGTCACGGTGTGCCGCGGCTCCGCGTCGTGCGTGGTGCCGCCCGGCTGCGCGGCGAGCGCGCTGCCGTCCCACTCCGTCTCGATCCACCGCGTGTGCACCGCGAACGGCTCGCCGGCGAAGGCGGGGTCGACGACGACCGCGCGGTGGAACGGCAGGACCGTCGGGATGCCGGTGACCTCGAACTCGTCCAGCGCGCGCGCCGCCCGCTGCAGCGCCTCGGTGCGCGTCGCCCCGGTCACGATCAGCTTGGCGAGCATCGAGTCGAAGCTGCCGCCGATCTCCGACCCGGCCTCGACGCCGGAGTCCAGCCGGATGCCGGGGCCCTGCGGCGCCCGCCACGTCTGCACCGTGCCGGGTGAGGGCAGGAACCCGCGGCCCGGGTCCTCGCCGTTGATCCGGAACTCGATGGCGTGCCCACGCGGCTCCGGGGTCCCGTAGCCGAGGCGCTCGCCGTCGGCGATCCGGAACTGCTCCCGCACCAGATCGAGGCCGCTGACCTGCTCGGTGACCGGGTGCTCCACCTGCAGCCGGGTGTTGACCTCGAGGAAGCTCACCGTGCCGTCCTGCCCGACGAGGAACTCGACGGTGCCGGCGCTGACGTAGCCGGCCTTCTCGCAGATCGCCCTCGCCGCGGTGTGCAGCTGCCGGCGCTGGTCGTCGGTGAGGAACGGCGCGGGCGCCTCCTCGACCAGCTTCTGGTGGCGGCGCTGCAGCGAGCAGTCCCGGTCGCCGACGACGACGACGGTGCCGTGCCGGTCGCCGAGCACCTGCACCTCGACGTGCCGCGGCCGGTCGAGGTAGCGCTCCACGAAGCACTCGCCGCGCCCGAACGCCTGCACCGCCTCACGCACGGCCGACTCGAACAGCGGCGCCACCTCGTCGAGGGTCCGCGCCACCTTGAGCCCGCGCCCACCGCCGCCGAACGCCGCCTTGATGGCGACCGGCAGGCCGTGCTGCTCGGCGAACGCGACGACCTCGGCAGCGTCCGCGACCGGGTCCGCCGTACCGGGGACGAGAGGTGCGCCGACGGCGAGCGCGATGTGCCGCGCCTCGACCTTGTCGCCGAGCCGGCGGATCGCGTCGGGCGTCGGGCCGATCCAGGTCAGCGCGGCGTCGATGACGGCCTGCGCGAAGTCGGCGTTCTCGGAGAGGAAGCCGTAGCCGGGGTGTACGGCGTCCGCGCCGGCGCGCTCGGCGACGGCCAGCACCTTGCCGACGTCGAGGTAGCTGTCGCCCGGTGTCGACCCGCCGAGCGCGAACGCCTCGTCCGCCATCCGCACGTGCAGCGCGTCGAGGTCCGGCTCCGCGTAGACGGCCACGCTCGCCACACCGTGGTCCCGGCAGGCGCGGACGACCCGTACGGCGATCTCGCCGCGGTTGGCGATGAGGACCTTGCGCACTCCAGCCTCCAGAGCAGCGGCCGCTCGTCGTTGGGCGGCAGCGTCCAGCGAGTCTAGGCGCCTGGCGGCCCGAGGTCGCAGCGCCGCCCGGTTCCCCTGGCGGCCGCGTCGGCGTACGGTCGGGGGAGGGCGCAACAGAGCGCGGGGATGGTGCGTCATGAGGATCGATCGGGTGACACCGTCGGAGTTCCGGCTCACGCTGTCCGACGAGGAGCTGCACGTGCTGATCGCAGCGGCACGCTGCGTCACCGAACCGGGCTGCACCGAGCTGACCGAGACCTCGCACGCGCGCGTCGAGCAGCTGGTGAGGGACTACGACGAGCAGTTCACCTCAGCCACGACGCGCTACCCCGGCACCCGGCCCAGCGTGCTGCGCCTCGAGCCGCCGGCCGACGACTACGTCGGTGCCCAGTACGACCCCTTCTGAGCGACGCGGCCGGGTTCGCCCGCGCCGACAAGCCGTTGCAAGTGGACGCCAAGTGACCCGCAAGCGACCCGCGCGACAGTTGTCCTGACCGAAAGCGCGACCCGGCGTATCACTCCGCCGCAGTCGCGCTCCATCTGTCGCGGCGGCCACAACCGGCTGCGACGACTGCCAGGAGATCGACATGCACCAGGA
This sequence comes from Mycobacteriales bacterium, assembly GCA_035645255.1. Lineage (GTDB taxonomy): Bacteria > Actinomycetota > Actinomycetes > BP-191 > BP-191 > DASQMY01. Next base: position 12,036 of record DASQMY010000269.1, on the reverse strand, counting down.
CCTCGTGTACATCGCGATCGCACTCGTCGCGGCGCTGCTCGCCGCCGCCCAGCCGGTCTGGAGCGCCCGGCGGCGCGCCGGGTACGACGCGAGCTCGGCAGCGGCCGACACCGCCCGGCGGGTCGCGGCCGCGCACACCTCGTCCGCGTACGCGCGGATCAGTGTTCGCTGACCTTCGCGGCGGCGGGCGACCTCACGGCTGACCGGGGAAGACATCGACCTCGGACTCGCGCAGACCGGTGAGTCGCCCGCCGTCTCGACGTTGAACTCGTAGTCGTAGACCAGCGAGCCGCCGGTCCTCGGGACTAGCGATCGGCTCCGGTGCGGATGCCGCGCAGCCGGCCGGATGCCCGCCAGGCACCGGGTCGCGCGTGCAGCGTCGGCGGGAGCAGCGACTCGACGTCGTTCCAGCGCCCGCGCTGGTAGCGGTAGCCGGCCGGTGCGGGCGGCGCGCCGAGCGACTGCACCGCGACGACCAGCGCGGCCAGCTCCTCCGGCGTCGGGTCGCCCTTGACGACCCGCAGGTACGGCGCGGGCGCAGTGTCCGGCGTACCGACGTCGGTGGATTCCCTTGTCAAAGCGGGATGTTCCCGTGCTTTCGCGGCGGCAGCGTCTCCCGCTTGGTCCGCAGCTGACGCAGCGCCTTGATGACCTCGCGGCGCGTCTCGCCCGGCGCGATGACCGAGTCGACGTAGCCGCGTTCGGCCGCGATGTAGGGGGTCGCGAAGTGGTCGGTGTAGTCCTCGACGAGCTCGGCGCGGCGGGAGTCGGGGTCGTCGGCGGCGGCGAGCTCCTTGCGGAAGATGATGTTGACCGCGCCCTGCGCACCCATCACGGCGATCTCAGCGGTCGGCCAGGCGAAGCTGATGTCGCTGCGCAGGTGCTTGGAGCCCATGACGTCGTAGGCGCCGCCGTAGGCCTTGCGGGTGATGACTGTCACCTTCGGCACCGTCGCCTCGGCGTAGGCGTAGATCAGCTTGGCACCGCGGCGGATGATGCCGTCCCACTCCTGACCGGTGCCGGGCAGGAAGCCGGGGACGTCGACGAAGGTCAGCACCGGGATGTTGAACGCGTCGCAGGTCCGCACGAAGCGGGCGGCCTTCTCCGACGCGTCGATGTCGAGGCAGCCGGCCAGGTGCATCGGCTGGTTGGCGACGACGCCGATCGACCGGCCGTCGACGCGGCCGAAGCCGCAGAGGATGTTCTGCGCGAACAGCGCGTGCACCTCGAGGAACTCGCCGTCGTCGAGCACCTGGGCGATGACGCCGTGCATGTCGTAGGGCTGGTTGGACGAGTCGGGGACGAACGTGTCGAGCTCCGGGTCGAGCTCGTCGCCGTCGACGGCCTCGTCGTACGCCGGCACGTCGTCCAGGTTGTTGCTGGGGAGGTAGGACAGCAAGGAGCGGGCGAGCTCGAGGCAGTCCTGCTCGTCGGTGGCCATGAAGTGCGCGACGCCGGACTTGGTGTTGTGCGTGCGCGCGCCGCCGAGCTCCTCCATGCCGACGTCCTCGCCGGTCACCGTCTTGATGACGTCCGGGCCGGTGATGAACATGTGCGACGTCTGGTCGACCATCAGGGTGAAGTCGGTTATCGCCGGCGAGTAGACCGCGCCGCCGGCGCACGGGCCCATGATGAGCGAGAGCTGCGGGACGACACCGGACGCGACGACGTTGCGGTAGAAGATCTCGCCGTAGAGGCCGAGCGAGACGACGCCCTCCTGGATCCGCGCGCCGCCGGAGTCGTTGATCCCGACGACCGGGCAGCCGGTCTTCAGCGCCAGGTCCATGACCTTGATGATCTTCTCGCCGAAGACCTCGCCGAGCGAGCCGCCGAAGACCGTGAAGTCCTGGCTGAAGACGCAGACCGGCCGGCCGTCGACCGTGCCGTAGCCGGTGACGACGCCGTCGCCGTACGGCCGGCGGTCGGCGACGCCGAAGTCGTGGGCGCGGTGCCGAGCCAGCGCGTCGGTCTCGACGAAGCTGCCCGGGTCGAGGAACGCGTCGATCCGCTCGCGTGCCGTCATCTTGCCGCGCGCGTGCTGGGCCTCCACCGCCTTCGCCGAGCCGGCGTGCACCGCCTCGTCGCGGAGCCGGTGCAGCGCCGCCAGCTTCCCGGCGGTGGTGTGGCTGTCCGGACCTGCGGACTTCTCTTCCGCGCCTTGCGCCATCGTCGATGTCCTCCCGCGAGGACTCTAGGCCGGAGCGCCGCGCGGCGCGCAACAGGCGCCGAGCAGCGCTACTGGACGGCCCGCTCGAACGTCACCAGCACGCCCTCGACGCCCCCGGGCCCCAGGCGTCCCTTCACCTCGACCGCGGTGATCGCCTTCAGCTGCCAGCCCTGCGAGGCGTGCTCGTTCAGCGCCTTCTCCAGCTTGTCGCCGGACATCTTGCCGCCGACCAGCCCCTCGCGAATCTGAACCACCTTGTACTCGAACCGCGCGGCCATCTCGTCCTCCCGTCGGTGTGCCGTACCCGAGGATCTCCTCCGGAGAGGACTCTAGGCCGCGCCGGCCGCGGATCCCGCGTGCCGGCGCGGCCCAGCGCCGCGGCCTCAGCCGGCGAGCACGTCGTCGAGGCGCTCGTAGCTCTGGCGCACGCCGTCCGCCATGCCGCTGGCGACGAAGGCGTCGCGGTCCTCGAACGAGTCGCACAGCGAGGTGGCGACCAGTCGGGTGCGGCCGTTGCCGAGGTGCTCGAGCGTCAGCTTCTCCAGCGCGACCTGGTCGGGGAACCCCTCGAAGGTGAACGTCTGGACGATCAGCTCGGACGGCCGGACCTCGTGGAACGCGCCGTGGAAGCCGTACTCCTCACCGTCGCGCTTGTGCAGGTAGCGCCACGACCCGCCGGTGCGGCAGTCGTAGTGGTCGATCTCCATCGTGACGTCCTTCGGGCCGAGCCACCGGACCAGCAGGTCGGGGTCGGTGTGGGCGCGGAAGACCTTCTCCGGCGGCGCGTCGAACTCCCGCACGATGCGGATGATCGGGACGGTCGGGTCTGCGGAGATCTCGGTCTCGTGCGCGGTCGTGTTCATCTGCTTGCTCCTGTCTCTGGCCTTGGGGGTGGCGTCGGTTCGATGCCGTCTGGCATCGACCGCAGTACGTCGTCGAGGCGCCGGTACCGCTCCTCGGCCTGGCGCCGGTAGCGCTCGATCCACGTGGTCATCAGGTCGAACACCTCTGCCTCCAGATGCACCGGGCGGCGCTGCGCCTCCCGGCTGCGGCTGACCAGGCCGGCCTCCTCGAGCACCCGCAGGTGCTTGGAGACCGCCTGGACAGTCACGTCGTACGGCTCGGCCAGCTCGTTGACCGTTGCGTCGGCCAGCGTCAGCCGGGCGACCATGTCGCGCCGGGTCGGGTCGGCGAGCGCCGAGAAGACCCGGGAGAGCTGATCTGCCGCCACTGCTTTCCTCCGTCGTGTTCAACCTTTCGGTTGAACACACTCTGCGCCGCCGCGCCCCCGTTGTCAACCATTCGGTTGAAGAAAGTTCTGCGTATCGTCGGCGGGGTGGCGGAGACGGGTGGCATCGGCGGGTCGCCGTACGCGGACCTGGATCGCGCGCCGCTGCGGCGGGCGGCGCTGCTGCGCGGACTGCCCGTCCCGTGGACCGATCTCGAGCTGCACGCGGTCGCCGACTCGACCAACCGACGCGCCGCCGACGCGGCGCGGGCCGGGGCGCCCGAGGGGTTGGTCGTCGTCGCCGAGCTGCAGACCGGCGGCCGCGGCCGGCTGGACCGCAGCTGGGTTTCGCCGGCACGTGCCGGGCTGACGTTGTCGGTGCTGCTGCGCCCCGAGGTGCCGGCCGCCAGACTCGCGCAGCTGCCGATGCTGGTGGCGGTGGCAGCCGCGCGGGCGGTCCGCGAGCGGACGGGGCTGAACGTCGCGCTGAAGTGGCCCAACGACCTGGTCATCGACGACCGCAAGGTGGGCGGGCTGCTTGCCGAGGTCGCCGGTGACGCAGTCGTCGTCGGCGTCGGGCTCAACGTGACGACCCGACGCGGCGAGCTGCCCGTCCCGACGGCGACATCGCTCGCCCTCGAAGGCGCTGCGACGACGGACCGGCAACCGCTGCTGCTGGCGGTGCTACGCGCGGTCGGCGCGGACTACGCCGAGTGGAGCGCGTCGGGCGGTGAGGCGACACCGCTGCTGTCGGCGTACCGCGGCCGTTGCACGACGATCGGCCGGCAGGTACGGGTGGAGCTCCCCGGCGGTCGCACGGTGACCGGCCACGCGCTCGACGTCGACGACGACGGCCGGCTGGTGGTCGCCACCGGTGGCGAGCGGCAGGCCTTCTCCGCGGGCGACGTGGTGCACCTGCGACCAGGCGACTGAGCGGCGGTCAGCCGACGGTCACGACCTTGCTGTCGAGGTGGGTGACGCGGCCGTCCTTCGCGGACGCTTCCCACGCGCGGATCTCCACGTTCCTGCGGGCGGCGGACGCGGGCAGCTGCGCGGTGAACTTCCAGGTGCCGCGCGACGGTGCGCCGGCCGAAGCGGTGACGAAGCCCTTGTCGAGGACCTTCCGGCTCGCGACGTCGACGACGGCCCACGACACGCTCGCCTCGAAGACCGTGGCCTCACCGGTGACAGTGAGCCGGCGGCGCACCTTCGCGCCGTGTCCCGGCGAGGAGATCTGCACCGGCACCAGGATGTCGTGGTGCTTCGCCCGGCGCTGTGGCGCCGACCAGTCGACGTGACCTGAGCCTGGCGTCTTGCGGGCTACGGTCAGCCGGACCCGCTGAACCGTCGGCGCGACGGCGGTCACGGTCCAGATCAGCTGCTGCTGCGCGGCTGTCTCGAACGCGGAGCCGAGGTTCGTGAGGTTCGACATCGAGCCCGCGCTCAGGTCGATCGTCGCGGTGTCGTCCTTGATGCTGGCGCCGAGGACCTTCGCCGACTTCGGCCACGGGCTCGTGTAGTCGGGGTCGAGCGGCGCGAGGTGCAGCATCGCATCCACGGCCGCGCGGACGACGCCGGTCGACCTCGGCACCCGGCGGAACTCGCGGGCCAGCCGCGGACCGAGCTCGGCCTCGTCGACGACGTAGTAGACGACGGTCGTCATGGTGCCTGGCGCGGCGACGGTCGCGTCGTCCGGGATCGCGGTGGCAACCGGCGCGGTCGTGGCAGCAGCGGGCTTCTTCGTCGTCCCAGCGGGCTTCTTCGTGGGCGTGGTTGCCTTCGACGAGCCGGTCACTCTCGGCGGACTGGTCCCGGCCGCGGCGTCGGCACTCTCTGGCTCGTCCTCGCCGCAGCCGGTCAGCAGGACGAGAGCTGCGAGTCCGGCGGCGGCGCTGCGGCGGCGGCTGATGGGCATCGTGGTCATCCTGCCTGGTCGGTGCGGCCGGTGCCGCTGTCTAACAGCAAAGACGCCGCCCGAGGTGAACAGTTGCATGTGTGCCGAAGGAGGTTCCGTCCTCCACGCCGCACAGCAGCGAGGCCCTCGTCGCCACTGCGACGAAGGCCCCGCGTCCCCCTTGCCTGCCCGCGACCGGTGGCCGGGATCCCTTGCTGCTAGGCGACCCAGACCAGCTTGTCGTCGAGGTTGGTCACGCTGCCGTCCCGGGCGGACGACTCCCAGGCCTTGATCTTCAGCCGGCGGCCCGAGTAGTACGACGAGAGCGAGACCGGCACGGACCAGGTGCCGCGGGCCGGTGCGCCCTTGCTCGCCGTGACGAAGCCCTTGCGGACGACATTGCCCGTGGCCACGTCGGTCAGCGACCACGAGACCGTCGCCTCGAAGACGGTCGCCTCGCCCTTGATGGTGAACGAGCGCGGGATCGTGCGGTTGTGCCCGGGGTAGCTGATCTGCACGGGCGCCAGGATGTAGGCACCGGGCCGGCGCGCCATCGGCTTGTCGGCGCCGCACCCGTGACCCCAGAAGGTCGACACCACACCGGCCGTCCGGCCCTCGACCATCAGCTGCACCCGGCTGACGGCGCCGCGCGATGCGGCCGTCACCGTGTAGACCAGCTGCTGCAGCGAGGCGCACGCGAACTCCGCGCCGGCCCGGCCCTGCAGCGCCTCCTTGGTCAGGTCCACCTTGGCGACGCCGTCCCGGACGCTGATGCCGCGGATCTTCGTCGTCCTGGGCCACAGGCTCTTGTAGTGCGGGTCGCGCGGGGAGAGGTGCAGCATCGCGTCGACCGCCTGCCGGATCGGCGCGGTCGTGGTGGGCAGTCCGCGCCACTCGCGGTAGAGCGCCGCGCGCGTGCCGGTGTCGCCGACGTAGTAGACGGCGACCGCGTGGTACGACGCCGCTGTCGCGGGTGCGGCGCTGACCGTGACACCCGCCAGTGCGGCGGACGCGGTGAGGAGGGCGAAGGAACGGCGGGTGAGGTTCATGGCTTCCTGCCTGCTGGCTCGTCGGGTTGCTGTCACCTGTCAAGACGCACGCCGATGACGAAGGTTGCATGCGTCGACTGCTTCGACTTCTTCGAACGACGACCAGAGTCGCCGCCGCGCGCAGCTGATACGCGGACGCCCAATCTCTCAGTGCCGCCAGGCGATCCGGACCTGCGTCCGCTCGCTGCCACCATGCGCGCTCCCGCCGCGGCGTGCCGCCTCTACCCGCTCGGCTCGTCGTCGGGCGGGGTCGGGCTAGCTCTTCGTCGAGTGTGCTCGGGGTGATGGTCGACCGGTTGTCGCCGGTAGGGGTGACCGGCCGGGCTGGTCCAGTCAACGGTCCCGTCGGGCCGGCTCTCGAGTCGCCAGCGGCCGCTCGTCTTGAGCCGGTGGTGCCGTCGGCACAGCGGGCCGAGGTTGCCCGCGCACGTCGTACCGCCCGGGGTGTCGGGGTCGTCGCTGTAGGCGCACGCGTGGTCGAGGTCGCAGCGGCGGGCCGGCTGGTTGCAGCCGGGGAAGCGGCAGGTGACGTCGCGCGCGGCCACGAACCGCGCCAGTGCTTCGGGCGGCCGGTAGCGGGTGCGTCCGTAGTCGAGCAGGTGGCCGGTGACCGGGTCGGTGACGAACCGGACGAGGTCGCCGCCGGCCGCGAGCTGTCGCGCGAGCTCGGGTGGGATGGGCCCGTAACCGGCGAGCTCGGCGGGGTGGTCGGCGAGCCGCAGCAGCGTCGGAAGGTCGATCGTCACCTGGATCACCGGCCGCGTACTGCGCGAGCCGCCGCGGTGGCTTCGCCGTCGTTGCGCCCGGTTGCGGCATGTGCACTCGGCGCCCGCCGGCACTCCGGCCGCCGGGAAGGCGCACTCCGCTTGGGTCGAGCCGGTCCCGTCGACGGGCCGGTGCTCCGGGCAGCTGGGGTCGACCGCAACGCTCCGGTGGTCGCTCGACTCGGCGTCACTCACGTCGCCGCACGTCGCATCGCTGTCACCCGGCTCGCTGTCGCCCGGGTCGGTGAGCGCGGCGACGAGCGCGTCGGCGCGGAGCGCGTCGATCGGGCGGGTGTCACCGGCAGCGCGGCGCCGGTCGACGTCGGCGTTGACGGCGCCCATCACCTCGGCGGCTTCGGCGGCGGTGAGGTAGGCCATCAGCCACGCCATGCCGGCCGGTTGCGGATCGACGATGACCCGGCGCTCGGCGACGGCCGCGGTGTGCTCCTCGTCGGCGGTGCGCGGCGCCGCCGCGATCACTGCGCGCGCCACCCGCCGGCGGAAGCGGGCGAGCGTCTCGTCTGGGGTGCCGCCCGCCAGCACAAGCTCCTGCACGTCGGCGGTCGTGTCGTCGTCGAGGGCCATCGTCGCGTCGACCAGCGCGCGAGCGTGGAAGTACGTGAGCCGGCCCGAGGCGAGCGCCGCGCCCGTCGCGGCGAGCCGACCGGTGAGCTCGCGCGCGACGAGCAGCCGGCTGCCCGCGGTCGTGTCCGACAGGCGGAGCGCGGCGGCGATCTCGTAGCGGCCGAGGTCGTCGTCGGCGGACGGCGCGTGCCCACCGACCGCGACGATGAACATCTGCTCCAGCGCGGCCAGCCAGCCGACGTGCCTGTCGACGAGCTGCAGCGCGGTCACTCGGTCGTAGTCGTCGAGGGCGGCCGGCTCCAGTGCTGCGAGAGTCGACAAGGACGCCTCCGACGGCTCGGCAGCCGCGAGCAGCTCGAGCACCGCAGTCGGCGACGCGTCGGGCCCGACTCGCACCTCGTGCCCGCGGCGCACGCCGCCCGGAGGGAGCGCGACGACCCGGCGGGCCGGCCGGCGCGGACCGCGGCTGTGCAGCAGATCGAACATGTGTTCGATTCTAGCGAAGGACACCGACAGAACCGGGAGGGCTGTGGACGGGGCAGCGCGCCGTGGGAGGATGCGCCACCACCTTCAGGGAGCGGCGCATGGGGTATCCGAAGCGGCTGCTGGACGACAACGAGGAGATCGTCTTCGACCTGCATCCGCACTGGAAGGTCCTGCTCGTCCCCGTCCTTGCCGCGATCGCGACCGTCTTCGTCGCGTCGTTCGCGTCCGCGAAGGTGCCCGATGGCGACTCGCAGGCGCTCGTCCGGATCATCATCCTCGTCGCCGCGGCCGCGGCCGTCGCACTGCTGTCCGTCGTGCCGTTCGTCCGCTGGCGCACCACGCACTTCGTCCTCACGACCAACCGGGTCGTCATGCGGTCCGGGCTGATCGCCCGAGCCGGCCGCGACATCCCGCTCTTCCGGGTCAACGACGTGACCTTCCACCACTCGGTGTGGGAGCGGATGTTCGGCGCCGGGACGTTGACCGTCGAGAGCGCCGGCGAGCGCGGGCAGGTCGAGCTCAAGGACATCCCGCACGTCGAGGCGGTCCAGCGCGAGCTCTACCGACTGGTGGAGATGCACGAGAACCGCCGATCCGGCGAGCTGCGGGAGCTGAGCGAGGACCCGACGTACGACACCGACACGGCCGGCTACCGGTACGCCGACGGTGAGTCGCCGCCGCGGCCGCGGGGCGAGGACCGGCAGCGGGACGCCGAGCCGACGAGGCGCCTGCCGCGCGGCCCGGAGAGCGAGTCCTCGCCGAGGGCGCGCCGGCGGCCCGAGGACGACGCCCCGCGCCGCTGACCGCGCAGCCGGGCCGGACCAGGCGGCTTGCCAGACGGGGCGGTACGCCGAGTGACGCCGCCTGCGGGTAACGTCCGGGACGTGCCTGACACCGACAGCGTCGTCGCGTCGTACGACGGCGTGAGATTGCGCGCCTCCGGTCACGTGCGCGAGATCGTGCTGGACCGGCCGGCTGCGCACAACGCACTGTCCACGGCGATGGCGCGGTCGCTCGCGGAGGCCTGTCGCGCGGTGGCCGGCGACCGGAGCGCCCGCGCGGTCGTCGTCTCGTCGGCAGCGCCGAAGGCGTTCTGCGTAGGCGCCGACCTCAAGGAGCGCGCCGGGTTCACCGACGACGACCTGCTGCGCCAGCGGCCGGTCTTCCGGGCGGCGTTCGCCGGGGTCCTCGACCTCCCACAGCCGTCGATCGCCGCGGTGCACGGCTTCGCGCTCGGCGGCGGCACCGAGATCGCGCTGTCCTGCGACCTCATCGTGGCCGACCGGACGGCGGTCCTCGGCCTCCCCGAGGTGACGGTCGGCCTCGTCCCCGGCGGTGGTGGTACGCAGCTGCTCGCCCGGCGGATCGGCTACAGCCGCGCGGCCGACCTGATCTTCACCGGTCGCAAGCTGAGCGCCGACGAGGCGACCGGGCTCGGCCTCGTCGACCGGCTTGTCGAGCCGGGGGATGCGCGCGAGCAGGCGACCGCACTGGCCGGGGCCATCGCGCGGAACTCGCCGATCGGCGTACGGGAGGGCAAGAAGGCGCTGCGGCTGGGGTTGTTCGGTGACCTGCAGGCGGGCCTGGACCTGGAGGACTCGGCATGGCACACCGTCGCACTGTCCGGCGACCGGCGCGAGGGCATCGCGGCGTTCAACGACAAGCGCGAGCCGGACTGGCCGGGGGAGTGAGATGACCGACCTGCCCAGCACCGTCTCGGTGCGCGAGGTCGGCCCGCGCGACGGGCTGCAGAACGAGGAGCCGGTCGCGACCGACGCCAAGGTCGCGCTGATCGACGCGCTGTCCCGGACCGGGGTCAGCCGGATCGAGGCGGTCTCGTTCGTGCACCCCAAGGCCATCCCGCAGATGGCCGACGCCGACGCGGTGTGGTCGCAGATCGACCGGGCTGCCGGCGTCCGCTACTCCGCCCTGGTGCCCAACCTGCGCGGCGCGCAGCGCGCCCTCGACGCCGGCTTCACCGAGATCGAGGCCGTCGTGTCCGCCAGCGACACGCACAACAGCAGGAACGTCAACCGCTCGACCGACGAGTCGCTCGACGAGATCGCCCAGCTGGTGGCGCTCGCCCACGACCGCGGCGCCATCTGCCAGGTCATCGTCTCCACGGCCTGGGGCTGCCCCTACGAGGGCGATGTGCCGGTCGACCGGGTCGTCGGAGTGGCCGGCCGCGCGGTCGCCGACGGGGCCGACGCGATCTCGTTCGGCGACACGACCGGGATGGCGACGCCGACGCGGGTCACGCACCTGGTGGGCGAGTTCCGCTCGGCGTACGCCGGCACCCCGCTCAACCTGCACTTCCACAACACCCGCGGCACCGGGCTGGCCAACGTGCTGGCCGCGCTCCAGCTCGGCGTAGCCGACTTCGACGCGTCGGTGGGCGGGCTCGGCGGGTGCCCCTACGCGCCGGGCGCCACCGGCAACGTGTGCACCGAGGACTTCGTGCACATGGTCGAGGACATGGGCATCGACACCGGCATCGACCTCGACGCGATGGTCGAGGCGGCGCGCGAGGCGGAGCGGCTGATCGGGCGCACCCTCCCGTCGCAGGTGCTGCGCGCCGGCCCGCGCACCCGGCTCACACCGCTGGAAGGGACCGACTGTGACTGACCTCGACGGCACCGGAGCCGTGGCGGCGACCGCCGGTACGGCGCACCATCCGCCGGTCGCCGAGCTGCGCGCGACAGTGGAAAAGGGCGGCGCCGCCAAGTACCACGAGAAGAACGCCGAGGTCGGCAAGCTCTTCGCCCGGGAGCGGGTGGCGCTGCTGCTCGACGAGGGGTCGTTCGTCGAGGACGGGCTGTTCGCCAACGTGAGCGCCGGCGACCTGCCGGCCGACGGGGTGGTGACCGGGAGCGGGCTGCTCGACGGTCGGCCGGTCTGCGTCATGGCCAACGACTCGACGGTCAAGGCGGGCAGCTGGGGCGCGCGCACGGTCGAGAAGATCATCCGGATCATCGAGACGGCCTACCGGACGCAGGTGCCGATGGTCTGGCTGGTCGACTCGGCGGGCGCGCGGATCACCGACCAGGTGGACCTCTTCCCCGGCCGGCGCGGTGCGGGCCGGATCTTCCACACCCAGGTGCGGGCGTCCGGGTCCATCCCACAGGTGTGCGCGCTGTTCGGGCCGAGCGCGGCGGGCGGCGCCTACATCCCTGCGTTCTGCGACTTCGTCGTCATGGTCGAGGGCAACGCGTCGATGTACCTCGGGTCGCCGCGGATGGCCGAGATGGTCGTCGGCGAGAAGGCGACGCTCGAGGAGATGGGTGGCGCGCGGATGCACTGCTCCGTCTCGGGCGTCGGGCACATGCTCGTCAAGACCGAGCCCGAGGCGCTGGATGCGGTGCGCGCCTTCGTGTCCTACCTGCCGGGCAGCTGGCGGCAGCCGCCACCCGCGGCGCAGCCTCGCGCCGCCAAGGCGGGTGTCGACCTGCGCGGCATGGTGCCCGCCGAGGACCGCAAGGCCTTCGACATGCGCCGCTACATCAAGGGGATCGTCGACGAGGACACGCTGTTCGAGGTGCACGCGCTGTGGGCACGAGAGCTGGTGTGCGGCTTCGCTCGGCTCGACGGCGAGACGATCGGCGTCGTCGCCAACAACCCGATGCAGAAGGGCGGCGTGCTCTTCGTCGACTCCGCCGACAAGGCCGCGAGGTTCATCAGCTCCTGCAACGCGTTCAACATCCCGCTGCTGTTCCTGGCCGACGTGCCCGGCTTCATGATCGGTAGGGCGGTCGAGCGCGAGGGAATCATCCGGCACGGCGCCAAGATGATCACGGCGGTCTCCGAGGCGACCGTGCCCAAGATCTCCGTCGTGGTCCGCAAGGCGTACGGCGCCGGTCTCTACG
>DASQMY010000268.1:0-6596 GCA_035645255.1 Mycobacteriales bacterium | reverse complement strand
GGGCGGCGTCGCGGCCGAGCACGACCGGCCGCCGACGGTTCGCACGCTGAGCGATGCACTGGGTGGTGCGCTGCTGCTGGAGATCGCCGAGCTGGACGGCGACCTGTACGGCGTCGCAGTGGCCGACGGGCGCGCGCACCTCGTCGAGCTCGGTCGGCACTCCGCGGTCGTCGACCAGGTCGAGTCGGCTCGGTCGAGCCTGCGCCGGCTCGCCCACCAGCGCGGGTCGGCCGCGTCGCTGTCGGCGGCCCGGCTGGCGGCCGACGACGCCGGCCGCTGCCTCGACGAGCTGCTGCTCGACCCGATCCGGCGCTGGCTTGGGGACCGCCCCCTCGTCGTCGCACCGCCGGCCAGTCTGCACGCCCTCCCGTGGGGTGTGGTGCCGTCGTGCCGGACCCGATCGGTGGCCGTGGCGCCGAGCGCGGCGATCTGGCTGCGGGCCAGCACCGCACCGCGTCCGGCCCGGCGCCGCGTCGCGCTCGTCGCCGGCCCCGACCTGCCCGGCGGCGCGGCCGAGGTGCAGAGCCTCGCCGGCGTGCACCCGGGTGCGGTCGTGCTCCGGCCCGAGGTGGCGACGGCCGAGGCGACGAGCGCCGCGCTCGACGGGGCGTCGCTCGCGCACGTGGCCGCGCACGGCAGCTTCCGCAGCGACAACCCGCTGTTCTCGTCGCTCCGGATGGCCGACGGGCCGCTGACGATCTACGACCTCGAGCGGCTCCGCCGCGCGCCGCATCGGATCGTGCTGTCGGCGTGCGACTCCGGCCTGGCGGGCGTCCGCGCGGGTGACGAGCTGATGGGCCTCGCCGCCGCGCTGTTCCCGCTGGGGACGACCGGTCTGGTCGCGAGCGTGGTGCCGGTGCCCGACGGGGCGACGCAGCCGCTGATGTGCCGGCTGCACCGGCGACTCGTCGCCGGCGACTCGCTGCCGACCGCGCTGACGGCCGCCCGGCAGGCCGACCCGGACGCCGATCCGGGTGGCGCAGCGTTCGCCGCGGGTGCGGCGTTCGTCAGCCTCGGTTCGCTGTGAGCCCTAGGGAGCAGGCGTAGCGGCAGCCGCAGCCGGCTCGGTCGAGCCGGTGGTCTCCGGCGTCGGCGTCGCGGTCGGCGTCGCGGCCGGGGTCGGCGTGGGCGTGGCTGCGGCGGTCGGCTCCGGGTTGACCACTGTCACGACGACGGACGACAGGACGTCCTCGTACCTCCCGGCACCGTTGCACGTCCGGACGGCGTACTCGACGCGGTAGCTGCCGGCGTGCTGCCAGGCGTGGGCGAGGTTCACCGTGTTGCCGCTCGGCTGCACGCCGCCGGTGCAGTTCACCCGCGAGAACTTCGACGCGCCGATGTCGCCGTAGCTCATCTCGTAGCCGACATAGATCCCGTCGGTGTCGCTCCACACCACCGTGAAGTCCACGGTCTCCCCGACCTTGACCGTCTGCTTGCTCGCCGCAAGCCGAACCTGCAGACCGGGACCGGGCCGCTGGACGACCGGCGCCGGCGTGCGACTCGCCCGCGGCGCCGTCCTCTTCGTCGCCTTGGGCACCGGCACCGTGTTCTTGGTCGGCTGCGCTAGCTCGGTCACCACAGCCGTCGGCCGCGCCGGAGCCGGCGTCGCCACGGCGGCCGGCTTCGGTGCCGTCGCCGTCGGCGCCGCGGCGGACCGCGTGGCGGCCGGCTGTGGCGCGACCTGGGCGGCGGTGCTCACCGGGTCCGGGCCAGCCGTCGGCGTCGATGTCGGCGTGGCAGTCGGCACCGCGGCCGTCGACGGCGTCGCCTCGGCCGACAAGGTCACGAACGGCGCTGCTACGTCCGGATCCTGCGACCGGCCCGCGTCGCCGCGAAAGAGGCTCAGTCCCACCACCGGGAGCGCGACAGCCACCGCGCCGACGGCCGACCGGCGCTGGCGGGCGGCCCGGGCCCGCCGTCGTACGGCGCCGGCCCGGTTGGGCGCCGGCGGCTCGCCGGGCAGGTCGCCGAACGCGGACTTCAGGTCGTCGATCGAGAACTGGCTCACAGGATCTGCCTCTGCTGCTCGGTGGGTGTGGCGCTGCTGATGGTGAGGTCGATCCGTCGGTCGACCAGTGAGAGGACGCGCGGCCGCTCGGTCTGCTGGAGGTCGTCGCTGACCCGCAGCTTGGCCAGCGCCTTCGCCGTGGTGCTCTTGACGGTGCCGACCGAGACGCCGAGCGAGTCGGCGACGTCGCTCTCACTCATGTCGGCGTAGAACCGCATCACCACCATGGCTCGCTGGCGGCGCGGCAGGTCGGCGAGCGCGCGGCGCAGTGCGTCGCGGCGGTCGACGCCGGCGTAGGCGTCGGTGGCGGCGCCCTCCGGCAGGCTCTCGGTGGCGACCTCGCCGTGCCACTTGCGGCGCCACCACTTGGCGTACGTCGTGAACATCACCTTGCGCAGGTAGGCCTCGCCAGCGGCGACGTCGTCGAGCACACCCCAGTGCAGGTAGGTCTTGGTCAGCGCGGTCTGCAGCAGGTCCTCGGCGAGCGCCCAGTCGCCCGTCAGGACGTAGGCTGCGCGCAGCAGCGGCTGCGATCGTGTGTGCAGGAGGGCGTCGAACGCCTCCAGGTCTACCGCCATCGCATGTCCCTTCCACGCTTAAGAGACCGAGGGCTGTCGGAAAGGTTGCCCTGCGCGGAAGAAAGGCGTCTCCTCGCCTCCGCAACGTAACCGCAGGATCACCCGGTTCGGGCGGGATCACCCATTTGGACTAGTCGGGTCGAGCCGGTCGGATGAGTCCGCGCCAGGCCGCCGGAACGGAACTAAGTGCTCGCCGGCTGACGTTCTGCCGGGTACCCCACCGCATCACGATCGAGCGGGCCGACACGATTGGCAGTGCTGCTGCATGGTCGACGTACCGCCGGACGAGTTCGCCGAGCTGGTGTCGGACGCGCTGGACGACGTGCCGGAGCGGTTGACCAAGCTGATGGACAACGTCGTGATCCAGGTGGACGACGATGCGCCGCCGGGCGGCCTCTACGGCCTGTACGTCGGCGTGCCGCTGACCGCGCGCGGCAACAACTACACCGCGGCACTGCCCGATCGGATCGTCCTCTACCGGCAGACGATCTGCGCGTTCAGCGACACGCAGGACGACGTCCGGCGGCGCGTCGCGGTGACGGTGGTGCACGAGATCGCGCACCACTTCGGGATCGACGACGACACGCTGCACGACCTCGGCTGGGCGTAAGGCCGCCCGCGGGCTCGGGACGTTCCGGAACAGACCGGCCCACCGGCCGGTACGTTGCCTCAATGCAGCACCATCGGCCGCTGCGGATGGGCTGGCGATGTGGGGACCGCGCAGGTGCAGGAGCAGCCAGCAGGACAGCGCGACCTCCGGCTGCTGCTTGCCGCCTGGACGCTCAACCTCTTCGGTGACCAGCTCGCGGTCTACGTCCTCGCGCTGCGCGCGCACAGCAGCGGCTACTCGGCGGTCGGCGTCGCCGCGGTGCTGATCGCCGGTCAGCTGCCGGTCGTGGCGCTGTCCGGCCCGGCCGGCGCGCTCGCCGATCGGGTCGACAGCAGGCGCCTGTTCATCGTCATCCCGCTGCTGCAGGCCGCTATCGCGTCGCTGCTCGTGGTGACCAGCGGGATCGTCGTCCCGGCGGCGCTGCTCTTCGCGCTGGGCTGCGGCACGGCGGTGCTGCAGCCGGCCATCAGCGCGGTGATCCCCACCATCGCCGGCACCGGGACGTCGCTGGCGAGGGCGATGGCCGGACTCAGCGTCGCCGCCATGCTCGGCAACGCGGCCGGCGCACTGTCCGCCGGGATCGTCGTGGAGGTCGCCAACGCGCGGACCGCACTGTTCGTCGACGCGCTGTCGTTCATCGCGCTGACCGGGCTCCTCGCGGCGATGGGCACGGTACGACGACCCGCAGGCGCGGCCGGCGACCCACGCACCCGCGTGTCGGCTGGGTTCCGGCACCTGCTGGCCGATCCGGCGCTCCGGACGGTGGTGGCCATCCTCACGGCGGCCTTCTTCGTCGCGTCGGTCGTCAACGTCGTCGAGGTCTTCTACATCAAGGACGTGCTGAAGGCAGGGGACCTGGGCTTCGGCGTCCTGATCGCGGCCGGTATCGCCGCGACGTCCGCGGGGGCACTGCTCGCCGGCCGGCTGACGACCGCCGAGAACGCCGCGGTCATGTCCCTCTCCGCGGTGCCGCTGCTGGGCGCCTCGTTCATCATCGCGGCGGCGGTGCCGCGACTGCCGGTCGCGCTCGCCGCCTACGTCGCCGGCGGTCTGGCGAACGGCGCGCTCATCGTGGGCGCCCGCACCCTCGTCGCGTCGCGCACCGACGATGCGATCCGCGGCCGGGCGTTCGCCGCGCTGGGGGCGTGCGTGCAGGGGGCGCAGCTGGTCGCCTTCGGGACCGGCGGCCTGCTGGGCCGGCTGTTCGCGCCCCGGCCGATCATCGGGGTGGCCGGTGTCGCGGTGACCGGCGTCGGGCTGGTCGGGTTGACCGTCTGGCGGGCGGCGGTAGCGGCCGCCGACGCGGAACGGCTCGGCCGGCCGCGGTGAGCGCGCCGGCCTTCGGCGGTCAGTCGCGCTTGAGCGGCGGCGGGACTGTCAACCCGCGTGCGCGCATGCCGTCCTCGAGCGCGTCGCACACGGTCGTCACCACGGCGACGCGGGCGAACCGCTTGTTCTCAGCAGCGATCACGTGCCACGGCGCGTCGGGGTGGTCGGTCCGCCGCAGCATCTCCTCGACCGCCTCCTCGTAGGCCGCCCGCTTCCCGCGGTTGCGCATGTCCTCGTCGGTGAGCTTCCACGCGCGGTAGGGGTCCTCCCGTCGGCGCTCGAACCGGCGCAGCTGCTCCTCCGGCGACACGTGCAGCCAGAACTTCACCAGGATCATGCCCTCGGCGCTGAGCGACCGCTCCATGCCGACGATCTCGTCGTAGGCGCGCTGCCACTGCTCCGGCGTCGCGTAGCCCTCGACGCGCTCGACCAGCACCCTCCCGTACCAGGACCGGTCGAGCACCGCCATGCCGCCGAGGCCGGGCAGCACCGGCCAGAAGCGCCACAGGAAGTGGTGCCGCTTCTCGTCGTACGTCGGCGCGCCGAACTGCGAGACCCGCACGAAGCGCGGGTCCAGATGGTCGACGAGCCGCTTGATCGCGCCGCCCTTGCCCGAGGCGTCCCAGCCCTCGAAGACGACGCACAGGCCCGGCCCGAGCTCGCGGTCCCCGATGTGCCCGCCCAGGACCAGGCGCAGGTGCAGCAGCCGCCGCTGCGCGGCTGCGAGCTGCTCGGCCGCCTCGTCGCTGCCGAGCCGCTGGGTCAGGTCGACTGCCGCGAGCCGGCTGGTGGTCGCCATCTACTCGGGCAGCGTGACGAAGCCGGCGTCGTCGATCGGCCAGTACGGGTTGTTGGCGACCTCCCAGGCGTTGCCGTCCGGGTCGGCGAAGTAGCCGGAGTAGCCGCCCCACTCGGCGCGTTGCGCGGCCTTCAGCAGCGTCGCGCCGGCCGCGACCGCGGCGGCCAGCGCCTGGTCGACCTCCGCATCGGTCGGCAGGTTGATCGCAGTCGTCACGCCGCGGAAGGACGGCACATCGCCCGGCTCGAGCAGCGCGTCCGCCGCGAGGTCGGCGTAGCCGAACACGGCGAGGACGCAGCCGCCCAGCTGGAAGAACGAGATCTCCTCCTGCGACCGCGTCGAGCGTCGCCAGCCGAGCGCCTCGTAGAACTCGGTGGCGCGCGCGACGTCGCGGACGCCGAGAGTCACCACGTTGATCCGGGCCGGAATCGTCATGGGGCCGAATGTAGTCGGCCGATGTGACAGCCGCCGGACTACCCCTTGCGGTACAGCTTGTTGGTCAGCGGGGCGAACACCGCGGTGAGCGCAGCCGCGACGAGCAGGACCACGGCGATGTCGCCGCCCTCGGCGTTGCCGTCCATCAGGCCGCGCGCCGCCGTGGCGAGGATCGAGATCGGGTTGACCTTGACGAACGCCTCGAGCGGTCCCGGCAGCGTGGTCGGGTCGACGAACACGTTGGACAGGAAGGTCAGCGGGAAGATGCCCATGAACCCCGCGTTCATGACGGCGTTGGGCGAGCGCAGCAGCAGCCCGAGCGTGCTGAACACCCACGACAGGCCGAAGGCGAAGATCACGACGAGCGCCAGGGCCGACACCGCGCCGAGCACCCCGGCGTCCGGCCGGTAGCCGAGGATCACGCCGAGCACGATGATCACCGTGCCGGCGATGACGTAGCGCACGCTGTCGCCGAGCAGCGAGCCCACGAGCGGCGCCGGCCGCCAGATCGGCAGCGAGCGGAAGCGGTCGACGACGCCCTTGGTGAGGTCGGTGTTGAGGGCGACGCCGGAGTAGACCGTCGTGAACAGGACCGACATCACCAGGATGCCCGGGAGGATGTAGTCGAGGTAGGCGGCGGTGGAGCCGGCGACGGCGCCGCCGAACAGGTAGGTGAACATCAGCACGAACATCACCGGGGTGATCGTCACGTCGAGCAGCTGCTCCGGGACGTGCTTGATCTTCAGCATCCCGCGCCAGGCGTAGGCGCCCGCGGCCGTGAGGGGGGCGGGGGGCGATGGGCGCTCGGCCGTGGTCAGCGCGGCGTGCAGTCGGGCG
>DASQMY010000267.1:0-17632 GCA_035645255.1 Mycobacteriales bacterium | reverse complement strand
TTAAGCTCGTGACCGTCGGTGTGCTGGTCGGCGCGTGGCAGTGAGGTCAGCCACGGCGACGCGCGCCGCGCGATGACAAGCAGCTCGCCGTCGCCTTCGCCGACCGGCTGGCGCTGCCAGCCGCCGTAGACGCGGTCGACGGTGAACGCCGCCTGCTCGAGCGCGGAGCGCAGCTCAGCCTCGGTGCGGAAGCGGAGCGTCGCCGTACTCAGCAGCTCTTCGCCGTCCGGGAAGGCGAAGTGCATCGTGAAGGCGACGGCGTGCTCCACGACCGAGGTGACCTCGGTCCGCACCTCGACGACACGCCCGTCGGGGAGTACGACGGGCCGGCGGGAGTCGAGGGGGTTCCACTCCTCCCACTTGCGGTCCCGCGGGTCGCGCGAGTCGAACACCAGCCGGCCGCCGGGCACGAGCGAGCGGCTGAGATCGGCGAACACTGCCGCGAGGTCGTCGTCGGTGACCAGGAACTGCGCCACGTGACTCGTCATGACCGCGACGTCGAACGCCGCGTCCGGGAGGTCGCGCGACGTCCCCTCGATCCAGGTGACCCGTTCCGCACCGGGCTTGGCCCGCGCGGCGAGGAGCGACGCGCGGGCCGGGTCGACGCCGGTCACCCGGTGGCCGCCGCCCGCGAGCGCGATCGTCAGGCGGCCGGTGCCGCAGCCGAGGTCGAGCACCCGCGCGGCCGGCGTCTCGTCGACCACCGAGCGGAAGAAGTCGTCGTCGGGTCCCCAGCCGAACTGGGCGTCGTAGACCGGCACCAGCCGCGGGTCCTCGAACTCGCCGTTGCGCACGTTCCGCATCCTCCTCGCGCGGCCGCTCAGGCGACCTCGGACGTCGCCTGCGCGAACTGCGCGGCGTACAGGCGGGCGTAGGCGCCGCCGGCGTCGATCAGCTCGTCGTGCGTGCCCTGCTCGACGATGCGGCCGGACTCCATGACGAGGATCAGGTCGGCGCCGCGGATCGTCGACAGCCGGTGCGCGATCACGAAGCTGGTGCGGCCGCGCCGCAGCGCGGTCATCGCGCGCTGGATCAGCACCTCCGTGCGGCTGTCGACCGAGCTGGTCGCCTCGTCCAGGATCAGGATCGCCGGCTCGGCGACGAACGCCCGGGCGATGGTGATCAGCTGCCGCTCGCCCATGCTGACGTTGGCCGCCTCCTCGTCGATGACCGTGTCATAGCCGCCCGGCAGCGTCCGCACGAAGCGGTCGACGTGGGTCGCGCGCGCCGCCTCGACGATCCGCTCCGGCGTGACGTCGTCGCCGCCGTACGCGATGTTGTCGGCGATCGAGCCGCCGAACAGCCAGGCGTCCTGCAGCACCATCCCGGTCTTGCTGCGCAGCTCCTCCCGCGACATCGACGTGATGTCGACGCCGTCGACGGTGATCCGCCCCGAGTCCAGCTCGTAGAAGCGCATCAGCAGGTTGACCAGCGTCGTCTTGCCGGCGCCGGTCGGCCCGACGATGGCGACGGTCTGGCCGGGCGAGACGGAGAGCGAGAGGTGCTCGATCAGCGGCACGTCGGGGGCATAGCGGAAGGACACGTCGTCGAACACCACCGCGCCGTGTACGCCAGACGAGCGGCGGCCGGTGACCGGGTCGGGGTCCTGCTCGCGCGCGTCGAGCAGCGCGAAGACGCGCTCGGCGGACGCGACCCCCGACTGCAGGAGGTTGGCCATGCTCGCCACCTGCGTCAGCGGGTGCATGAACTGCCGTGAGTACTGGATGAACGCCTGCACCGCGCCGATCGACAGCGCCCCGGACGCGACCTGCAGCCCGCCGGCGACGGCGATCAGCACGTAGTTGAGGTTGCCGATGAACATCATCGCCGGCTGGATGAGGCCGGAGACGAACTGGGCGCGGTAGCTCGCCTGGAAGAGCTGCTCGTTGTGCCGGTCGAACGTCGCCTTCGAGTGCGCCTGCTGGCCGAACACCTTGACCAGCGCGTGCCCGGTGTACATCTCCTCGATGTGCGCGTTGAGCCGGCCGGTGGTCGACCACTGCTTCACGAACTCCGGCTGCGCGCGCTTGCCGATCCGCGTCGCGACGAAGACCGACGCGGGCACGGTCACCAGGGCGACCACCGCGAGCAGCGGCGAGATGACGACCATCATCACGAGGACGCCGACGACGGTGAGGACCGCCGTGATGATCTGGCCCAGCGTCTGCTGCAGCGACTGCGCGATGTTGTCGACGTCGTTGGTCGCGCGGCTGAGCACCTCGCCGGTCGGCTGGCGGTCGAAGTAGCGCAGCGGCAGCCGGGCGAACTTCGCCTCGACCTGCTCGCGCAGCTCGTAGACCGCCCGCTGCACCACGGTCATCGCGAGCCGTCCCTGCAGCGCGGCGAGCAGCGAGGCGACGACGTAGATCGCGAGGACCAGCAGCACGACGCGGCCGACTGCGGCGAAGTCGATGCCGCGGCCGGGCGTTGTGTTGGCGTTGCGGACGACGTCGGAGTCGGCCGCCTCGGGCGCGCGGGTGCCGAGGAAGCCGGCGAAGATCAGGTCGGTCGCCCGGCCGAGCAGCCGCGGGCCGAGGACGGTCAGCCCGATGCTCGTCGCGGCGAGGACGAGGATCCCCGCGATCAGCAGCCGCTGCGGGTGGAGCAGGCGCAGCAGCCGCCGGCCCGAGCCGCGGAAGTCCATCGCCTTCTCGACGGACATGCCGCCGGCGAACCCGGCTGGGCCACGGACCATCCCGGTCGTCGTCGGGCCGGCCACCCGCTTCGGGACGGGCGGCTCGCCGTGACCCTGCCGCTGGGTCGGCGCGGTCACGCCGCCTCCTCCTCGGTGAGCTGCGACAGCACGATCTCGCGGTAGGTCGCGTTGTCGGCCATCAGGTCGGTGTGCGTACCGCTGCCGACGACCCGCCCTTCGTCGAGTACGACGATCCGGTCGGCGCCTCGGATCGTGCTGACCCGCTGCGCGACGATGACGACCGTGGCATCCGCGGTCTCCGCCGACAGCGCGGCGCGCAGTGCGGCGTCGGTCGCGTAGTCGAGCGCCGAGAACGAGTCGTCGAACAGGTAGATCTCCGGCCGGCGTACCAGCGCGCGGGCGATCGCGAGCCGCTGCCGCTGGCCGCCGGAGACGTTGGTGCCGCCCTGCGCGATCGGCGCGTCGAGACCGCCGGTCATCTGCTCAACGAACGCTCGCGCCTGGGCGGTCTCCAGGGCGGTCCACAGCTCGTCGTCGGTCGCGTCCGGCCTGCCGTAGCGCAGGTTGGTCGCCACCGTGCCGGTGAAGAGGTAGGGCCGCTGCGGGACGAAGCCGACCGCCCGCGAGAGCACTGTCGGGTCGAGGCGGCGGATGTCGACACCGTCGACAAGGACGGCGCCGCCGGTGACGTCCATCAGCCGTGGGATCAGGTTGAGGAGCGTCGACTTGCCGCTGCCGGTGCTGCCGATGATCGCCGTCGTCTCGCCGCGGTGCGCGACGAGGCTGACGCCGCTGAGCACCGGCTGCTCCGCGCCCGGGTAGCGGAACTCCACGTCACGCAGCTCGAGCTCGCCGCGGGCGACCGGGTGCGCCACGCCGTCGGTCGGCGGCACGACGCTGGACTGCGTGCCGAGGACCTCGACGATCCGGTCGGCGCAGACCTGCGCGCGCGGCACCATCATCATCATGAACGTCGCCATCATCACCGAGAACAGGATCTGCATCAGGTAGCTGAGGAACGCCGTCATGGCGCCGACCTGCATCGCGCCGGACTCGATCCGCTGGCCGCCGAACCAGATCACCGCGACGCTGGACGCGTTGAAGACCAGCATCACCGTCGGGAACAGCAGCGCCATCAGCCGCCCGGCGGCGGCAGACACGTCGTACAGGTCGCGGTTGGCGCGGCGGAACCGCTGCTGCTCGTGGGTGTCACGGACGAACGCGCGGATCACGCGGATGCCGGTGATGTGCTCGCGCAGGACCGCGTTGATCCGGTCGATCCGCTGCTGCGTCAGGATGAACAGCGGCCGCATCCGCCTGGTGATCAGCGTGACCAGCACCGCGAGCACCGGCGCGACGACGAGCAGCAGCGCGGACAGCGGCACATCCTGGTTGAGCGCCAGGATGACGCCGCCGAGAGCCATGATCGGCGCGGACACCATCATGGTGAAACCCATCATGGTGATCATCTGGACCTGCTGCACGTCGCCCGTCGTGCGGGTGATCAGCGACGGCGTACCGAAGGTCCCGACCTCGCGCCCCGAGAACGACTGGATGTGGTCGAACGTCGCGGCGCGCAGGTCGCGGCCGACGGCCATGGCGGTCCGGGCGCCGAGGTAGACGGCCGGCACGGCGCACGCGATCTGCGCGAGCGTGACGGCGAGCATGACGAGGCCGATCCGCATGATGTAGCCGGTGTCGCCCTTGACCACGCCGTTGTCGATGATGTCGGCGTTGAGCGTGGGCAGGAACAGCGTCGCGATCGACTGCAGCAGCTGTAGGACGACGATGACGCCGATCGTCCGGCGGTACGGGCGCAGGTGGGCGCGCAGCACCCGTACCAGCACGTGACCACCTCCACCCCCGCGGGCGCGGGCCGGAGGACATCATCTGACATTCACCGGCAGACTGGTGACGTCGGCCGGACTGCTGTCCGGCCGACATTCACCAGCCCGGGCCCGGTGTTCGCCGGCTACTCCTCAGGCGGCATGTGTGACGCGATCTCGTGGAAAGTCCACAGCGCCCGCGCGCACTGCTCGCGGTCGTAGGCGCGCAGGTCCGGGAACAGGTCGCCGGGCTCCGCGTGGAACGTGTACGGGTAGGTGATCTGGAAGAAGCCGCCGGGCGTCTCCACGCCGGCCTCGAGCATCGCGCACTGCTCGTACGAGTTGCCACCCCAGCCGGTCAGCGGGACGCGGCCGGCCAGCTCGCGCACACACTCCCTGTAGCTGAAGCCCTCGGCCTCCAGGCCGAACTGCGCGAGCGTCGCGGGGATGGACGCGCAGGCGTGAGCAGCGTTCGCGGTGCGGGTGACACTCGGGTCACCGGACGGCGCGGCCGACGCCGGCGCAACCGACGCGAACGCCGTGACGGCGGCGAGCGAAGCAGCCGCGAGCAAGCGGGTGGTGCGGGACATTGCGACTCCCTTGTGAGTTCGTGCGACGGGTTTGCGGCAGGCGCCGCACTACGGCCGGACGCCGCCGGGGAACAGCGGTGCGCGTCCGGGGTCGATCTGGCCGCGTGCGATCCCGGTCATCACCCGGATGCAGTCGGCCCGGTTGTCGAGCACGTAGGTCTCGGCGAACTGCAGCGTGATCGGGTAGGGACCGAACCGCGGCTCGAGTCCGGTGCGGCACTGCGCCGCGATGGCCGCGGTGGACAGCTGCCCGTCACCGTGCGCCCAGCTGCTCGAACAACCGCCCGTCGTCGGCACCGCGCGCTCGTACAGCCCGTCCGCCGTGCCGGTGGCTCCGGCGTAGCTCGCGGTGTAGTCGATCGTGAAGTAGTGGCCGTCCGCGCAGAGCTGCCCGGGGGCTCCGCCAGGTGTTGCCGATGCAGGCGCGGCAGCCACTGCCGCCCACGCAAGCGCTGTCGCGACGGCCGACGCGGCCGTCGTAAGACGTCGTCGCACAGGACCTCCGATCCACCCGCCGGCGTCTCTCGCCGGCAGCCCCCCGCACCCAAGGGATGCTGCCAACTCTCCGGCGTCCGCGGCAGCAAGATCCGTGGAATCGCGGTGGAGATTCACGCAGAGTTACGACATCGAGTCGTCCGACCGCTGGTAGCCGAAGAACGACCGCCTGATGATCACCTCGGCGACCGCCGGCGGGACCATCTTCTGCCACTCCTCGTCCCCCTCGCCGATGCGGCGTAGGACGTCGCGGCTCAGGATCGGCAGGTAGTCAGGCCGGAAGTTGTCCAGGTCGACGAAGCTGCCGCGGCGCGCCAGGAAGTCGAACAGCGGCTGCAGCGACTCCTCGACCCGCAGGTCGTTGACCGTCACGACCCGCCCCGAATCCATCTGCAGCATCGGGTAGACGAACAGCTTGAGGTCGTTCTTGAACAGCCGGCCGAAGCTCTCCAGGATGCCGCCGGGCAGCTGGCTGTGGTTGGCCTCGTCGAAGAGCTCGATCAGGCTGGGCACCCCCATCACGATGCCGATCCGCTCCTTGGTGCGCTGTCCGAGGTAGGCCGCCAGCCGGTGGTAGTCGTAGTAGTCGGAGATCAGCACGGGCATGCCGCACGCCGCCAGCAGGTCCGCGCGCGCCAGGAAGTCGCGGCGGTCGACGTCGGACCCGCCGCCCAGCAGGTTGCGCATCGTGAGCTCGGTCAGCGCCAGCACCGGCCGGCCCGCCACGGCGGGCTCCTTCTCGAACTTCTCGCGTGCGCACTCGAGCATGTCGATGTTGACGACCGTCGGCGGCCGGAAGCTGCCGCGCTCGACGAGCACGGCGTGCTTGCGCAGCGCCTCGCTCGGCTGCAGCACCTCGCGGTCGGGACCGAACATCGCCACTCCGCTGAGCCCGAGCTGGACCAGCTTCAGCGCCATCAGCCGGTTGTCGACGCTGCGGAACTCGATCCCGCGGAACTGGATCATGTCGATCTCGATCCGCCCCGTCGTCAGCTCGTCCAGCAGGCTGGCGACGACCTGGTCCGGCTCGTGCCGCTCGAAGAACGCGGCGTGCAGCAGGTTGACGCCGACGATCCCGAGCGCCTCCTGCTGCAGCTTCGCGTCCTCGTCGAGCATCCGCACGTGCAGCACGATCTGGCTGGGCTCGTCGAGCGGCTGCGCCTGGAACCGGACACCCATCCAGCCGTGACACTCGTTGCCGCCGGCGTAGCTGCGGGCCACGACGGTGTCGGCGAAGGCGAAGAAGCAGGTCTGCGGGCCGCGGCTCTCGCCCAGCCGCTCGATGTTCAGCCTGAGCTCGTGGTCCAGCATCGCCTGCAGGCGGCCGAGCGAGACGTAGCGCTCGGACTTGCCGTAGACGGCGTCGCTGACGGCCATGTCGTACGCCGACATCGTCTTCGCGATGGTCCCTGCCGCGCCGCCCGCGCGGAAGAACCAGCGCGCGACCTCCTGGCCGGCACCGATCTCGGCGGCCGTCCCGTACCAGCGCGGATCCAGGTTGATGCGCAGGGCCTTCTGCAGCGTGTCCGCCGCGACATCCATCTGCACGAGCTCCCTCCCGGGGTCCGAGGTCTACCCAGGATCGCGCAGGAGCCGACACAGGGACAGCCCCGCATTGGCCCGATCGGGCTATTGCGGGCGGCGCAGCGGTCCGCTTGCCTGACCTGTGGCGCTTACGCTGAGGAGGATCTGGTGGAGCACAACGGCACGCAGTCCGACGTACCGCAGTCCTCATGGCGCGGCCTCCTCAAGTGGGGCGTCGTCGCCACGATCGCGATGTTCGTGATCATCCTCGTGGTCGCGATGCAGGTGATCCCGCCGCTGATCATCGGGATCGTGCTGCTCGCCGGCGGACTCTGGTGGCTGCGGCGGCCAGGCCGGCGCTCGGTGATCTTCCTCGCTGTCGTGACCACGTTGCTGCTGCTGACGAACCTGCCGTTCGCCCTGCCTGCGATGGCGCACCCGGACTCGGGCCTCGAGTTCGCCGTCACCGGCGCGACGCTCGTGGCGCTCGTCATATCCATCATCGCCGCGGCCGCGGAGCTGCGATCGCGGCGAGCGCCTGGTGGCACGCCGCGGCGGATCGCCATGGCCGGGTCTGCCGTCGTGGTTGTGCTGGCCGTCATCGGCGCCGTCGCCGCCGTTTCGCGGGAGAACGACACGGCCGACGCCGGAGACCTCGCGCTCGCCGCCAAGTCGTTCGAGTGGACGGTCGAGACGCTGACCGCGAAGCCCGGTCAGCTCGGTGTCTTCATCGACAACAAGGACGCGACCCGGCACGACTTCAAGATCAAGGACGTCGTGCACGCGGACCTGCCGGCAAGCAAGAAGACCCGGGTGACGTTCGACGCGCCGGCCGGGTCGTACGAGTTCATCTGCACGCTGCACCCGGAGATGAAGGGCACGCTGACGGTCGGCTGACCGCGGGCGCGGCTACCGCGGGCCGGCGGCGATACGGTCCGCCATCTGCGCGGCCGGCCACGGCTCGCCGGGCGCCCAGCCGTAGCGCCACGGGTGCACCGCCTCGGCCCACCACGTCGCGCCGGCCGCCTCGTGCTCGGCGATGGCGGCGGCGGCCCCCGGCTCGGTCTCGCCCGGGACCACGACGTCGTACGGCGCGCCTGTCGTCCGGTGCCGAGCGATCGCCTGCACGACGTCCCGCGTGTCGGTGACGGTCCACGATGCGCCGGCGCGCATCGGAACTACGCCGTCCCACTCCGCTGCCCGCCGGAACGGCCGCCCGCCCGGCCACGTCCCCGCCACCCACACCGGGATGCGCGGTTGCTGGGCCGGCGGCGGGTAGCAGCGGGCTGCCCAGCCCGGGTCGTCCTCGGCCGCCAGCGTGTAGTGCCTGCCGCGGTGCAGCACCGGCTCGCCGGTCCACAGCGCAGTGATGATCTCGAGCGACTCGTCGAGCATGTCGCCGCGCACGCGCAGGTCCCGCTCCTCGCCGCAGTAGTCCCACTCGTACGGCATCGCGCCGATTCCGACGCCGAGGATCAACCGGCCGCCGGAGAGCTGATCGATCGCCGCGGTCTGCCGGGCCACGGTCAGCGGTCGTCGCCTGGGCAGCGGCGTGACCATCGTGCCCAGCCGGATCGTCGTCGTACGCGTCGCGGCAACGGTCAGCGCGACCCAGGGGTCGACCAGGTGGAGCGGGCCCGGCGCGAACGGGAAGACGTGGTCCCACAGGAAGAACCCGCCCCAGCCCGCCGACTCGGCGAGCGCCGCGAGCTCGCCGACCTCGCGGGCGCCGAGCCCGGCGCCGAAGTTGGGGATGGAGACGCAGTGGCGCATCAGTGGACCAGGCGCGTTGCGGAGTTTGCCGGCATCGCGCCCACGCTAGCCCCGGCGGTGCCGAGCCGCCTCCTCGGCCGGCGTACACCGGTTGTCGATCATGTCTGTGCGATCCGGTGAGGAAACACGCAGGTCGCCGGACCGGCATCACACAGACATGATCATCTCGGCCGCGCGCGCAGCGGGCCAAGTGATCTCGGTCAGCGTGGCACGTAGCGGTCGACGAGCTCGACCGTCGCCCGGATCAGCGCGTCGCCGTTCAGCAGCACGACGTCGTTGTGGTCGGCGCCGGCGACCTCGACGACGCTGACCGGACCGGTGGCGGCCTCGGCCACCGCGCGGCTCTGCCGCGGCGGGATGATCGAGTCGCCGGTGCCGTAGACCACGGTGGTCGGTACGCCGATCGTCGCCAGCTGGTCGGCCAGCGGGAAGCGGTCCTTGAGCAGCGCGCGCACCGGCAGGAAGGGGTAGTGCTCGCTGCCCGCCGAGGCCAGGTCGGTGAACGGCGATCGCAGCAGCAGCCCGGCCGGCGGATGCTCCGTCGCCAGCTCGGTGACGACGGCGGCGCCGAGGCTCTCGCCGAAGTAGACGAGCCGGTCCGGCGTGAAGCCCGCCTGCTCCACGAGGAAACGGCGCGCCGCGCGGGCATCCCGGGCCAGCCCGCGCTCGGTCGGCGAGCCCGCATTGCCGCCGTAGCCCCGGTAGTCGAACAGCAGCACCGTCAGTCCGCGCGCGGCCAGAGCCTGTGCGAGCGGTGCCCGGCCGGCGCGGTCACCGCCGTTGCCGTTGGCGACGAGCACGGCGGCCCGGCGGTCCGGCGCCGCGGGTCGCACCAGCCACGCCCCGAGCGGCACGCCGTCACTCGTCTCGAGCGTGACGTCCGTGGCGCCGGTCAGCACGCTCGCCGCCGGCGGTACGGCGCCCGGTGACGGCAGGTAGATCAGCCGGCGCTGGAACACCCACAGCGCTCCGAGCAGCACGACGACCACCGCCAGGAAGACGAGCACCACACGAGCCATGCGTCGATTGTCTCCGGCCGGGTCCGTCGCGGGCCCGGCGCGGCGGTCAGGCCAAAGGTCGTCGGCGTCGTGGGACCAAAGACTCTGCCGGCGCAGCGCCGGCACGCCCGACACTGCCGGGCATGGACATCCAGACGACAGCCGACCCGCTGGCGCGGCCGATGCGCGACACGTCGACCGCGACGTGGTCGGTGCAGGAGCTGCCGGGATTCCGGCGCCGGGTGACGATCGACCACCAGCCGCTGGCCGGGGTGACTCCGACGATGCTGGACTGGTGGTTCCGCAACATCGGCGGCGACATGACGGTCGATGGCAAGCGGATGGCGCGCTACCTGGTCTGGCATCCCCGCGACCACATCAGGTGGGAGCTGGCGCGACCCGCGCCGGGCGGCGGCGCCGGCGAGGGCGCGCGGTTCCGCATCGTCGAGATGTTCGCCGCTCGCCCCGAGTACTACATCGACACGACGGAGACCGTGGAGAAGCTCGACCCGACCGGCATCCGGCTCGCGCGGCGGCTGCTCGGCGTACCGGTCGCCCGGCTCGAGCACTACTGGTCGGCCTGCGACGGTCACGCGCACTACGTGTCGGTGCTCGACATCGGCGCGCGGGTGAGGCTGTTCCGGCCGGTCAACGCGCTCCTCACGCGTCGCGTCTTCCCGGCGGCTATGGCCCACGCGTGGCTGCGGCACAACATCGAGGAGGTCGGCCGACTCGAGCACTTCCTGCCGGCGCTGTACGCCGAGCACGTGGCGGCGGGCCGATGAGCTCCGAGGCGACGTCGCCGCAGCGACTCGACATCAGCAGCCGCTCGGACATCGCCGTGCTGCTGGAGGCGTTCTACCCCCGGGCGTTCGCCGACGACCTGCTCGGACCGGTCTTCGCGGTCGCGGCGATGGATCTCGCCGCGCACCTGCCGGTGATGTGCGACTTCTGGGAGACCGTGCTGTTCCGCGCCGGGACCTACCGGCGCAACGCACTGAACGTCCACCACGACCTGCACGACCGCGTCCCGCTCACCGAGGCGCACTTCGCGCGCTGGCTCGAGATCTGGTGCGCCACCACCGACGACCGGTACGCCGGACCCGTCGCAGACCGCGCGAAGCTGCAGGCAGAGCGGATCGCCGGGGCGATGGCCCGCCGGCTGGCCGGTGACGGTGTCGTGCCGCACCGGCTGGAAGCCGGTGTCGGCGCCCCCGCGTCGTAGGCGCCGGCCGGCCCGCCCAGCTCGAGGCGAGCGCGTCACCTGGCGCGGCGCTTGGCGCTGTCCTCGGTTGACTGGGCCTCCCTGATGCGGCGCCAGACCTCGCCCAACCGCTCCGCCGTCTCGTCGTCCAGGTGCTGCATGAACCGCGCGCGGACGCCCGCCAGATGAGTCTTGTGCGCGCTGCGCAGCACCCGGACGCCGGCGTCGGTGATCTTCGCGAGCACCACCCGGCGGTTGTCGGGCGGTAGCTCGCGCTCGACCAGGCCGTCGGCTACCAGCGAGGCGACGAGGCGGGTGACCCCGCCCGGGGTCAGCAGGCACTTCTGCGCGAGCTCGTTCATCCGCAGGCTTCCGCCGGGCGCCCAGGCGAGCTTCAACAGCGCCTCATAGGCGGACAACGACAGACCGTGGCGGGCGCGCAGGTCCGCGTCCAGTGCCCGGGTGACGAGGGCATGGACGGCCAGGAAGCCGCCCCACGCATCGCCTTCCGGCGGGCGCAGCTGCTCCAGCCCCTTGACAGGATCGCCACTCATGCGTTCACTTCACACCTCAACAGTTGAGTACTCAAGGATTAGCCGTCGAGCTCAGCACGGCAACTCTTGCAGTCGCAGCGGCATCGTCGCTCGCCGGCGGAGACCGCGGGCTCCTGCGGCGACCGCTGGGGCTCGGCGTACGTCGCGTTCGTGCTCAGTCAGCAGACCACGCAGAAGGAGACAACATGCGCATCACCAAGGCCCGGCGCGCCGCCGTCCTGGCCGCAGCGGCGGCCGCCGTCACATCCGTCATCGCCCTCCCGTCCGGCCCGGCCGCGGCCGGTCATGTCCGCACCCCGGCGGGCTGGTGCACGCCGACCGGGAGCAGCCGGGTGGTCTGCCCCGCGGGCGCGCCCGTCGACGTGGCAACGTTCATCGACCCGACCGCCGTCCTCACCGACCGCAGCCGAATCCGGCTCGGACAGCGCGTCTACGTCGCGCCGTTCGCCCGCCTGCTCGCCGCGCCCGGCGCGCCGATCACCGTCGGCGCCGACAGCAACGTCGAGGACCAGGCAGTCCTTGACGCCGCACCGCACAGCACCGCCTCCCGCAACGCAGCCATCGCGTCCCTCGACATCCCGGCGGGGACCGGGATCGAGATCGCGCCGAGGACCGTCTTCGGGCACCACACCTCCGTGATCGGCCCGGCCGTCATCGGCGTCGGCGGCGGCGACATCGAGGCGAACGACGGGCCACCGCTCGTCATCCTGAACCAGGGCGCCCAGGTCGACGGCGCATGGCTCGAGCAGAACACCGCAGTCTCTGTGTTCGCCCGCGTCGGCCCCGGCATCCGGCTGCGCTCCGGCCTGCAGGTCATGCCAGGCAAGAACGTCACCACGCAGGCGGAAGCCGACGACCCCGCGCTGGGCAAGGTGACGCCCCTGACCGAGGCCGACATCCAAGGCACCGTCCTGTCCATCGACGCCAACACCGGGTTCGCCCGCGAGTACAGCCGGATGTACCTGGACAGCCGGCCGCTCGTTCGCGGCATCGGCCCGGACCCCGGCGGCACGGCCTACAGCGGCGAGCGGAGCATCCCGGTCACCGGCGCCGAGACCGGAACCTGCGAAGGCAGGCCCACGCTGCTTTCCGGATTCCGCTCGCGCATCATCGGCTCGGTCTGCCTGGAGAACACCGTCGCCGAGCTCCAGCGGACCGTCGGCCGCGGCGTGAGCCTGCGCGCCGACGAAGGGACCGACACTCCCTACGTCGTCGGGGAGATCGGCCGGATGCACGACGGTGTCGTCTTCCACGACGTGCCCGAGGCCGGCATCGTGACCGGTGACCGCGTCGTCTACGGCGAGGACTCGACCGTGCACAGCGGTCCAGGGCGGCCCGCCGTCGTGGAGGACGACGTGCGGCTCGGCGCCGGCTCGGTCGTCTTCGGCAGCACCATCGGCGCCGGCTCCGTCGTCGGCGAGCGCGCCCTCGTCGGCTTCACCGACCTCGCCCCCGGATCCACCGTCGAGCGCCGGAGCATCGTCTTCGGCGGCCACCGCTTCGGAACGGTCGAGTGGTGAGCAAGGCCCTACGCCCCCTGCTGGCGGCGGTCGCGATCCTCGCGGCCGCCGCCGGCGCGGCCGCCTCCGGTACGGCGAGCGGGGACCGGCCGGCGAGCACGCCGCTCCCCGCGCCCAGCGGCTTCCGCGCCGAGCTGCTGGACACCGCCGCGCAGCCGGCAGCCGGCCGGCCGACCTGGACGACGGCGTGGACGCTGAGCTGGAACCCCGTCCCGGGAGCGGTCCGCTACGAGATCACGGCCGTCGGGCCCGAGGGGGAAGGGTCCGCGCCGATGCGGCGGACCACCGAGCCCACCTTGACGCTCAGCGTGGCCTCCGGGGCGGGGCAGCTGCCTACCAGCGCCGCCGTGCGGGACGCCCAGATTGCCTACCGTTCCACTCAGCTCGGGGTACGCGTGACGGCAGTGGCCGCCGATGGCGTGGTCGGCCTGCCGAGCCGGGTGCTTCCCGTCGGTCAACCCCCGGCCGGGTAGCACTTCCGGTAACTTCGGCGGGACGCGCCGCGCCGGCGGGCGCGTGGCAAGCCGGTCGCAGCCCCACCGCCGCGTCGGCCCGACCCGAGGACTCCGGATGAGCGCCGCACCGCAAGTCGTGATCACCGGCGGGTCGGCCGCTTTCCCGATCCGCGACTTCCTCACCCGAACGAACGTCAGGTTCGTCTACCGCGACGACGACGGACCCGCGGGGATCGCGGTCTGCACCCTCGCCGACGGCACCTGCCTCGAGTCACCGACCCTCCAGGAGCTCGCCGGGCACCTCGGCCTGCTCACCGTGCCGTCGAGCGGCGTCTTCGACGTTGCGATCATCGGCGCTGGGCCGGCCGGTCTCGCTGCCGCTGTCTACGCGGCATCCGAGGGCCTCACCACCGCGCTGCTGGAACGCGAAGCCCCTGGCGGTCAGGCGGGAACGAGCGCCAGCATCGAGAACTACCTCGGGTTCCCCGGAGGGATCTCCGGGGCGGATCTCGCGGAACGAGCCAGGGAGCAGGCGCTCGGCTTCGGCGTCGAGATGCTGCTGCTGCGCGAGGTGGTAGCCGGCGAGCCCGAGGTCGGCGCGTTCCGCAGTGAGCTGTCCGACGGGACCACGCTGCGGTCACGGTGCGTCCTCTGCGCCACGGGGGTGACGTGGCGGCGGCTCGACGCTCCCGGCATCGAGCGGCTGCTGCACTCCGGCGTCTACTACGGCTCGGCCATCAGCGAGGCACCCGGGCTCCGCGGCAAGGACGCGTTCGTCGTCGGCGGTGGCAACTCGGCCGGCCAGGCCGCGATGAACTTCTCCCAGCTCGCCCGCAACGTGACCATCGTCGTCCGGGGTGACGGACTGGCGGCGTCGATGTCGAGCTACCTGTCCCAGCGCATCGACAAAGCCGGCAACGTGAGCATTCGCACCCACGCCGAAGTCGCCTCAGTCGACGGCGACGACTGGCTCCGGTCCATCACCTTCCGCGATCGCCGGACCGGACAGACGGAGACCGTCGACGCGCACGCCGTGTTCATCTGCATCGGCGGGGCGCCCCGCACCGAGTGGGCCCAGGATGCGGGTCTGGTCCTCGACGCGGCCGGCTACCTCGTCACCGGCCGCGACGTCTTCGACCCTGCCCTCAACGGCGGCCGCGCGGTGTGGTCCCTAGATCGGGACCCGTACCCGCTGGAGACCAGCCAGCCGGGCCTGTTCGCGGCGGGCGACGTCCGGCACGGTTCCACCAAGCGGGTATCGGCCGCGGTCGGCGAGGGAGCCATGGCCGTCGGGCTGGTGCATCGCTACCTCGCCGAGACCGCCTGAGGCCGGGTCAGCCCCTGTTCGCCTCCTTGTGGCGGTGACGGGCGGCGAGGCTGGAAGCGGGCGGGGCCTCACTGCGCGGTCCACCCGCCGTCGATGGACAGCGCGGCGCCGGTGATGAACGTCGTCTCGTCCGAGAGCAGGTAGGCGACGAAGGAGGCGATCTCCTCGGGGGCGGCGACCCGGTTGACCGGGTGCAGTCCGGCGATGTGCGCCGCGGCCTCGGGCGTGGCGCCCATCGTGCCGCGGAACAGCGGTGTGTCGACGCCGGCCGGGGTGATGACGTTGACGCGGATGCCCTGCTGCGCGAGCTCGAGGGCAGCGGTGCGGGTGAGGCCGACGAGTGCGTGCTTGGCGCTGACGTAAGGGCTGACGGTGCCCATGCCGACGACGCCGAGCTGGCTGGCGTTGTTGACGATGCTGCCTCCGCCGCCGGCGAGCATCGCGGGGACCTGGTACTTGAGCGAGTAGAAGACGCTGGTCAGGTTGAAGTCGATCTCCGACATCCACGCGTCGGCGTCGAGCTCGTGCACCGGGCCGAACACCGATCCGCCGCCCGCGTTGTTGAAGGCCCCGTCGAGGCGGCCGAACTCGCTCACCGCCGCGTCCACGAGGTTCTTCACGTCGGACTCGACGGTGACGTCCGTCTGGACGAACAGCGCCTGGCCGCCTTCGGCGGCGATGTCAGCCGCCGCCGCCTCGCCGACGTCCTTGCGACGGGACCCGATCACCACCGAGGCGCCTTCGCTGGCCAGCCGGCGCGCCGTCGCCAGCCCCATCCCCTGGCTGCCTCCGGTGATGACGACGACCTTGCTCTCGAACCGTGCCATGTCGGTGCCTTTCTGGTACGAGCGTTCAATAATGGGCGCATGGAAGATTCAGTCGAGGCAGCCGAGGGCCACCTCCACAGCGCCGAGCAGCCGCCGCCGGTCCGGGTCGATCACGCCCATCACGCGGATCCCCTGGACGGCGAGGACCACGAACCCGGCGAGTGCAGCCGGTGACGCGTCTTCGCGCAGCTGCCCGAGCCGCTGCGCCTCGGCCAACGCATCGGTGAGGGCATCCTGCATCGCCGTCACCGTGCTCCGGACGCGCGTGCTGACGCCGCGGTCCTCCCGGAGCCGCTCGGTCGCCGCGTTGACCATCAGGCAGCCGCGGCGGCCGGCGTCGGCGACCGCCTGCTCGACCAGGCCGACGAGCAGCGAGCGCACCACCTCGCGGACGCCGGCGCCTGAGGACAGCGCGGCCAGCATCGGCGCCCCGAGCTCCTCCCGGTAGCGGTCCAGCGCGGCGTAGTAGAGCCCCTGCTTGCTGCCGAACGCGGCGTAGAGGCTGCCGCGCTGCACGCCCGTCGCCTCGACCAGGTCGGCGATCGACGTCGCCTCGTACCCCTTGCACCAGAAGACGTCCATCGCCCGCGCGACGGCGGCGTCGGTGTCGAACTCACGGGTGCGGGCCATGCCGAGTTCCTACCTTATCTGGAACGCTCGGTCAAGATAAACGCCGGTCTGGCCCCGTCCGCGGCAAGACGCCTGCGCGGGGTCAGCGCAGGCGGTCGCGCAGCCCGGTCGCCCGCGCCACCGGCCGGGCGACGGAAGCGAGAACCGACGCCGCCGAGCCGATGACCCGCACGTGCTCGCTGGCCCGGGTGACCGCCGTGTAGACCGTCTCCCGCGTCGCAAGCGGCGACCCGGCCAGCGGGAGCAGGACCGTCACGCCGCGGAACTGGCTGCCCTGCGCGCGGTGCACCGTCATCGCGTGCAGCGGCCGGACGTCCGACAGCCGCACCAGCGGTACGACGATCGGTGCGCCGCCCCGCCGGAAGGCAGCGACCAGCTCACCGTCCCGCGCAACGACCACACCGCTGTCGCCGTTGTACAGCCCGGTCTCGTAGTCGTTGGACGTCACCAGCAGCGGCTGGCCGGCGTACCGGCCGTCCTGCCGGGCGACCGACTGCTGCTCCCCCGGCAGCCACGACTCGGCCAGGTCGGTCCAGTGCTGCACCCCGCGCGGGCCGAGCCGGTGCGCGCAGAGCAGCCGGTGGCCCTCGAGCCCGTCCAGCGCCGCGTCGACCGTGCCCGAGACCGCGGCCGCGATCATCGCGCCCTCGTGCGTCTCCACCTGCGAGCGCACCGTCGCCAGCGTGGCGCCGGGCACCGGCTGGTCGTCGGCGATCTCGTGGAACTCCAGTCCCGGCGGCTGCCCTCGCAGCAGCGCGAGCGCCTCGTCGCCACTGCCCCGCCGTACGGCGTCGGCCAGCTCGGCGATCGCACTGGTCGCCTCGAACCGGTGCACCTTGCGCAGCACAACCACCGAGTCGCGCAGGGCAGCGCCGGGCGAGTCGGCGCGGACAGCGATCGAGGCGGGCACATCCAGCGGTACGACGGCGCGCAGGTCAGCGGCGAACCCGGCTGTCAGCGACCCGCTCTCGCCGGGATCGACCAGGTCGCCCAGCACGGCGCCGGCCTCCACCGACGCCAGCTGGTCCGGGTCACCGACCAGGCACAGCCGCGTCGCCGGCGGCAGCGCTTCGAGCAGCCGCGCCATCAGCGTCAGCGACACCATCGAGCTCTCGTCGACCACCACGACGTCGTACGGCAGCCGGTTGGTCCGGTCGTGCCGGAACCGGCTGTGCACGCCCGGGCTGCGGCCGAGCAGCCGGTGCAGGGTCGACGCCGAGAGCCCGCTCAGCGCGGCACGGTCGGTGCCGGTC
>DASQMY010000266.1:0-13963 GCA_035645255.1 Mycobacteriales bacterium | reverse complement strand
GTCCGGAGGCATGAAGGGACGACGGGTTGGCCGACTCGGTCGTGAAGTACGGCAGCATCGCCGTCACCACTTCCGGCAGCATCGGGGTCGTCGCCGCGTGGTCGAGATACACCATGAGGCCTATCAGACTACCGGCGCGGCGCGATCCGGCGCGTCGGGCGGCTTCGCCGCACGCCGCGCGGCGTAGCGGGACGGCGACGCGGGCCGGCCGCGTCAGCCCTTGCGCTTCCTGACCTCGTCGGTGAGCGCCGGGACGACGGTGAACAGGTCGCCGACCAGCCCGAAGTCGGCGAGCGCGAAGATCGGCGCCTCCGCGTCCTTGTTGACGGCCACGATCGTCTTGGACGTCTGCATGCCGGCCCGGTGCTGGATGGCGCCGGAGATGCCGACCGCGATGTACAGCTGGGGCGAGACGGTCTTGCCGGTCTGGCCGACCTGCAGCTGGTGGGGGTACCAGCCGGAGTCGGTCGCCGCGCGGGACGCGCCGACGGCCGCGCCGAGAGCGTCGGCGAGCTGCTCGACGATCGCGAAGTTCTCCGCGCTCCCCATGCCGCGGCCGCCGGACACGACGATCGACGCCTCGGTCAGCTCGGGCCGTCCGCCCTTCTCCTCGACCACGCGCTCGACGACCCGCGCGCCCTTCGCACCCTCGGACAGCTCGACGGCGACCTGGTGCTCGGCGGGCTGCGCCGGCGCCGGGCTGGGCGCGAACGAGTTGGGCCGGACGCAGAGGAACGGCGTGCCCTTGGTGACCTCGGACTGCACCATCGTCGCGCCGCCGAACACGTCCTGCTGCGCGACGAAGCCGTCGCTGATGTCGACGGCGTCGGTCAGGATCCCCGAGCCGGTCTTGAGGGCGGCGCGCGCCGCGGTCTCCCGCGACGCCGGCGACGAGGCGACCAGCACGGCGGCCGGCGAGCGCTCCTGCTCGAGCTTCGCCAGGACGTCGGCAGCCGCGCCGACGTAGCCGTCGACGTCGTCGCTCGCCGCGACGTAGACCTGCTGCGCGCCGTACTCGGCGAGCTTGTCCTTGGCGGCGGCCGCGTAGCCCGTGCCGATGAAGACAGCGCTCGGCTCGCCGAGCTCGCGCGCCTTGGTCAGCATCTCGAACGTGACCTTCTTGGGTGTCCCGTCGGTGTGCTCGACGAGGACGAGGATCTCAGCCATGTCTGGTTGCTCCTGTTCTCGACGGGACTAGATGAACTTCCTGGTCGCGAGGAACTCGGCGACCTTGACGCCGCCGGAGCCGTCGTCCTTGACGACCTCACCGGCTGTGCGCGGCGGCCGGTCGGTGAACTCCTTGACGGCGTTGGTGGCACCGGCCAGCCCCACCTCGGCCGGGTCGATGCCGAGGTCGGCGAGCGTCAGCGTGGTCAGCGGCCGCGACTTGGCTGCCATGATCCCCTTGAACGACGGGTAGCGCGGTTGGTTGATCTTCTCGACGACGCTGATGACGGCCGGCATCGGACCCTCGACGACCGCGTATCCGTCCTCGGTCTGCCGCTCGATCCGGACGGTGCCGTCGTTGATCTCGACCTTGCGCGCCAGCGTGAGCTGCGGCAGCCCGAGCCGCTCGGCCAGCAGCGCCGGCACGATCGCCGTCCGCGCGTCGGTCGCCTCCGACCCGAGGACGACGAGGTCGAACTCGATGGTCTGCAGCGCCTTGGCCAGCGCGAGCGACGTGGCCATCGCGCACGACCCCTTGAGCGCCGGGTCGTGCACGTGCACCGCCTTGTCGGCGCCCATCGACAGCGCCTTGCGGATCGTGGCGACGCACTTCTCCGGGCCCATGGTCAGGATCGTCACCTCGCCGCCGTGCGCCTCCTTGAGCCGTAGGCCCTCCTCGACGGCGTACTCGTCGATCTCGTTGAGCACGCCCTCGACCGACTCGCGGTCGAGCGTCTTTGTCTGCGGGTCGAGCTTCTTCTCGGCCCAGGTGTCCGGTACCTGCTTCACGCAGACGACGATGTTCATGCGCTGACACGACCTCCCGTACGAGTTCGGGGGTGGGCTGGGACACGCGCCGGACGGCCGTGTTACCGGCCAGTAGGTTCGCTTGCTGGCGGCTAGCACGTCAAATCGCGCCGGTGCGTCCGCGTCGGCGCGCGGTCGCCGCGCGACACCCGCCGTCGGCTACGTTTCTGCGCCGTGGGCACCGCCGCGCAGACCCCCGCTCCCCTGACGCTGACCGGCGAGCGCACGCTGCCCGGCATCGCCGACGAGAACTACTGGTTCCGCCGGCACGAGGCCGCCTACCTGGCGCTCGCGCCGTTCTGCGCGGGCGCGGTCGTGCTCGAGGCCGGCTGCGGCGAGGGGTACGGCGCGGCGCTGCTCGCGGGGCGGGGGTCCCGCGTGCTCGCGCTGGACTACCTGCCGGACGTCGTGCACCACGTACGGTCGGCGTACGGCGGGCTGTCCGTCGTGCAGGGCGACCTGCAGCGGCTGCCACTGGCGACCGGCGCGGTCGAGGCCGTCGCGACGCTGCAGGTCGT
Organism: Mycobacteriales bacterium; assembly: GCA_035645255.1. Lineage (GTDB taxonomy): Bacteria > Actinomycetota > Actinomycetes > BP-191 > BP-191 > DASQMY01. The sequence continues at coordinate 11,471 of DASQMY010000266.1, read as the reverse complement.
CGAGCACCTGCACGACCAGCCGGGCTTCGTCGCCGAGTGCGCGCGGGTGCTGCGCCCGGCCGGGACACTGCTGGTGACGACGCCCAACCGGCTGACGTTCTCGCCGGACGCGGCGGGGCCGGTCAACCCGTTCCACACCCGCGAGCTGTCGGCCGGCGAGCTGGCCGGGCTGCTGTCGCCCGCCTTCGCGGTGACGCGCCTGCTCGGGCTGCGGCACGGCCGGCGGATCGAGCGGTGGGAGAAGCGGCACGGCGCGATCGTCGAAGCGCAGCTGACGACCCCGCCAGACGGGTGGCATCCGACGCTGCGCGGCTTCGTCGCCCGCCTGACGGCGCGCGACTTCGTCGTCGGACTCGACGACGTGGACCGCAGCCTCGACCTGCTCGCGGTCGGCGTGCGTCGCTCGTGACCGTCGGGGCCTGCTGCATCGTCCTGCACAGCCACCTGCCGTGGGTCGCGCACGCCGGCGCCTGGCCGGTCGGCGAGGAGTGGCTGCACCAGGCCTGGTCGGCGTCGTACCTGCCGCTGGTGCGGATGCTCGACCGGTTCGCCGACGAGGGGCGACCGGACGTGCTCACCCTCGGCGTCACACCGGTGCTCGCCGCGATGCTCGACGACCCCTACCTGCTCCGGGAGTTCCACGGCTGGCTGGGCAACTGGCAGACCCGGGCGGTCGAGCTGCACACGCAGCGGGCCGCCGACGGCAGCGGCTACGGCGCAGCGCTGCGCGACTTGGCCGGTTACGAGCACCGCCGCGCCACGGCCGCGCTGGAGGACTTCGCGGGCCGGTGGGCGCACGGCGGCTCGCCGCTGCTGCGCCGGCTGGCCGACAGCGGGACGGTCGAGCTGCTCGGCGGGCCGGCGACGCACCCGTTCCAGCCGCTGCTCGACGATCGGCTGGTGGACTTCGCGCTGCGCGTCGGCCTGGACGACCGCCGGCTGCGGCTCGGCTCCGAGCCGGCCGGCATCTGGGCGCCGGAGTGCGGCTACCGACCGGGCCTCGAGGACCGGTACGCCGCCGCGGGCGTCACGCACTTCCTGGTCGACGGCCCGACACTGCAGGCGAGCGCCGATGCCGCCGCCGTCGGCGACGCCTGGAAGGTCGGCTCGTCCGACGTCGTCGCGTTCGGTCGCGACCTCGAGGTCACCTACCGCGTCTGGTCACCGCGGGCCGGCTACCCGGGCGGCCGCTGGTACCGCGACTTCCACACCTTCGACCACGCGAGCGGCTTCCGCCCGGCGCGGGTGACCAGCCGCCGTACGGCGCCGGCGGACAAGCGCGCCTACGAGCCGGCCGCCGCGCTGGTCGAGACGACGAAGGACGCGCACGACTTCGTGACCGCCGTCGTCCGCCGGCTCACCGACCTGCGCACGGCAACCGGCCGGGAGAGCACGGTCGTCGTCGCCTACGACACCGAGCTCTTCGGCCACTGGTGGCACGAGGGACCGGCGTGGCTCGAGCAGGTGCTCCGGCTGCTGCCCGAGGCCGGTGTGCGTGCGACGACGCTCCGCGGCGCGATCGAGGGCGGCGCGGTGACCGGGCGCGCGGAGCTCGCGCCCGGATCGTGGGGTTCCGGCAAGGACTGGCGGGTGTGGGACGGCGCGGCCGTCGCCGACATCGTCGAGGGCAACGCGGCGGTGCAGGAGCGCCTGCTCGCCGTGGTCGACAAGCACGCCGGCCCGCACGCCGGCCGGTCGGCCGCGCTCGACCAGCTCGCCCGCGAGGCGCTGCTGACGCTGTCGAGCGACTGGGCGTTCTGCGTCACCAAGGACAGCGCGGCCGGTTACGCACGGGACCGCTTCGCGACCCACCGCCGGCGCTTCGACGACCTGGCCGACCTGCTGTCCGCGGGGCGTCACGACGCGGCCGAGCGGCTCGCCGCGACGTTCCGCGAGCTGGACAGTCCGTTCGGCCACCTCGACGCGCGGCTGCTGACCGCGCGTCTCCGCGTTCGCGGTGTCGACTCCGCGCTGGGACGATTCGGGGCATGACCACGCGCCGGGGCCGCCGCACTGCGATCGGCCTGCTGCTCGCCCTGATCGCCGTCGCGTGCACGCCGGACGACGGGTCGAGCGCAGCCGGTACACCGACGGCCACGATGACTACCGCGACGTCGACGTCGGCTCCCGCCGGTGCGGCCCCGCGCACCGCGAGCGGCAGCCCGACCGCGAAGCCGGAGGTTTCAGCCAAGCCGACCGCCACGCCGAGACCGAAGGACGACCCAGTTGTCGTCGCAGCCGGTGACATCGCCTGCGACCCGGCACACGCGGCGTTCAACGGCGGCAAGGGCACCGACATCGAGTGCCGGCAGCAGGCGACCGCCGACCTGGTCTCGGACATAGACCCGGACGCGGTGCTCGCCCTGGGCGACCTGCAGTACGAGGTCGCCAAGCTCGCGGAGTTCAAGGCGTCGTACGACAAGAGCTGGGGGCGGTTCAAGGACATCACCTACCCGGCACCCGGCAACCACGAGTACGGCACCGGCGTCGCACCCGGCTACTACGACTACTTCGGGAAGAAGGCGGGCGACCGCGACAAGGGCTACTACAGCGCGGACATCGGCAGGTGGCACCTCGTCGCGCTGAACAGCAACTGCCACCTGGTCGGCGGGTGCCGGCGCGGCTCGCCCATGGAGCGCTGGCTGCGCGCGGACCTGGCCCGCAACCGCAGCCGCTGCACCGTCGCGATCTGGCACCACCCGCGCTGGAGCTCCGGCCTGCATGGCAGCGCCGAGAAGGTCGACGGGCTGTGGCGGACGCTCGTCAGCGCCAAGGTCGACCTGCTGCTGACCGGCCACGACCACGACTACGAGCGGTTCGCCCCGCTGGACGCGGAGGGCCGGCCGGCGGCGACCGGCGTACGACAGTTCGTCGTCGGCACCGGCGGCCGCAACCTCTACTTCTTCGGGCTGCCGCAGCGCGGGAGCGAGCGGAAGCAGTCGCAGGCGTTCGGCGTGCTGAAGCTGACGCTGCACGACGACGGCTACTCGTGGGAGTTCGTAGCGGTGCCCGGGGAGGACTTCACCGACTCGGGCACCGGCCGCTGCAGCTGACCGGGACGACGAAGGGGCGGCCCGCAGGCCGCCCCACATCGGCCGAGCCGACTACTTCTTCTCCTTCTTCGGCTTCTTGGTCTCCTTGCCGCCCTTGTCCTTGCTGCCCATGCTGCCCACCTCCCGGTCCGCGAGCCTGGTACGACGGTACTCCGGTCTGGCTGGCGGCGTCGCGGGAGATCAGACCCCGGATGCGTCCTCGGCCGGCGGCGGTGCCGCATCGATGACGTCGAACTCGTTGCCGTCGGGGTCGGCGAGCACGACGAAGTCGGCGTCCGGCGGGTAGTCCCACTCCAGCCGGCGCGCGCCGAGCGACTCGAGGCGCGCCACCTCGGCCGCCTGGTCGTCGGCGTACAGGTCGAGGTGCAGCCGGTTGCGCCGCGGCTTGGGCTCGCTGTTGCGCTGCAGCGACACGTGGACCCACGGGCGGCGCGGGTCCTTGAGCGACGCCCAGCCGTCCTCGGGCTCCTCGCGCGGCACCAAGCCGAGAGCGGCCGTCCAGAACTCGACGGCGCGTGGGACGTCGTCGACGTTGATGACGATGGCGCCGACGTACAGGGTCATGCCCGCTCCTTCGCTGCCTTGGCGTCGATCACCGGCTGGGCGGCCGCGTCGACCTTGCGCGCGATGTCGGCCAGCGCAGCCCGCTTGGCCTCCGCGGCACGATAGTCGTCGAGGCGGTTGCGGATCACCCGCCCCGGTACGCCGGCGACGACCGAGTAGGGCGGCACGTCGCGGTTGACGAGGGCGTGCGACGCGATGACCGACCCCCGCCCGACGGTGACGCCGCGCAGGATCGACGCCTTCTGCCCGATCCACACGTCCGGGCCGATCCGCACCGGCGCCTTGGTGATGCCCTGGTCCTTGATCGGCACGTGGACGTCGCTGAACACGTGGTCGAAGTCGCAGATGTAGACCCAGTCCGCCGCGAGCGTCGACTCGCCGAACTCGATGTCGAGGTAGCAGTTGACCGTGTTGTCCTTGCCGAACACGCACTTGTCGCCGATCCGCAGGTTGCCCTCGTGGCAGCGGATCGCGTTGCCGTTGCCGACGTGCACCCAGCGGCCGATCACCAGCCGGCCGTAGCCCTTGCGGGCGTACAGCTCGACGTTGCTGCCCATGAAGATGAAGCCCTCGGTGACGACGTGCGGGTTGCGCAGCTTCCAGCTGAAGAACCGCCAGTAGCGCACGACGTACCAGGGCGTCCACGCGCGGTGCCGCCACACCCACCGCAGCGACGCCCAGGTGAGGAACCTGGCCTGCCGCGGGTCCCGGTCGCGCGCCATCTACAGCCGGACCGGCTCGCCCGGCCGGACACCGGTGACCAGCGCGTTGTAGAACAGCGCCTGCGGTACGACGCGCGCGGCCAGCCCGTCCACCGCCATCAGCCGCTTCCAGCTGTTGAAGGCGAAGTAGGCCCAGCGGACGCCGAGCCGGTCGGGGGCGAGGGCACACTCGAGCGTCCGCACCGGCCAGCCGAACCACGCGGCGGTCAGCTCCTCGGTCGCCACATCGACGTCGATCGCGCCGGCGCGAACGGCGACGCCGCGCAGGTCCGCGGGGGCGAACGTGTGCAGGTCGACCAGCCACTCGAGCGCGGCTGCCTGCGACGACTCGGTCAGCTCGGCCGCCGGGCGGACCCAGCTGCGCAGCCCGGGGACGTGCCGCAGGCTGGTAGCCGCGAGCCAGGTCGCGTGCGACAGCCGGCGCGCGACGGCGTCGCCCCAGCGGGTCGGCTCCCCCGCGAACACGAACCGGCCGCCGGGGCGGAGCACCCGGAGCACCTCGCGCAGGGCGAGGTCGACGTCCGGGATGTGGTGCAGCACGGCGTGCCCGACGACCAGGTCGAAGCTCGCGTCGTCGAACGGCAGGCCCTCCGCGTCGACCACCCGCCCGGTCACCGTGTCACCGAACCCGAGCGCGTTCGCGCTGCGCAGCGCCGCCTCGACCATTCCCGGCGAGATGTCGGTGACGGTGCCGCGGTCGAGCACGCCGGCCTGCTTCAGGTTGAGCAGGAAGAAGCCCGTGCCTGCGCCGATCTCGAGCGCGTCGCCGTACGGCCAGCCGTCGGTTCCGGCGATCTTGGCGAACCGGTCGCGCGCGTAGTCGATGCACCGCTCGTCGAAGCTGATCGACCACTTGTCGTCGTACGACGCCGCCTCCCAGTCGTGGTAGACGACGTTGGCCAGCTTGGGGTCGCTGCGCGCGGCCTCGATGTCGATGTCGGGCATTGCGCTACCGGCCGGCGAAGGTGGCCTTGCCCGGACCGTCCTCGACGAAGCTGCGCATGCCGGTCGCCCGGTCCTCGGTGGCGAAGAGCCCCGCGAACAGCTTGCGCTCGATGAGCAGGCCGGCGTCCAGGGTGCCGTCCAGCCCTTCGTCGATCGCCTCCTTGGCGGCGCGCAGCGCGAACGCCGGACCGGTCGCGTAGCGCCTTGCCATGCCGAGCGCCGACTCGTAGACGTCATCGGGAGCGACGACCTGGTCCACCAGGCCGATCTGCAGCGCCTCAGCCGCGTCGACGAACCGGCCGGTGAAGATGAGCTGCTTGGCCCTGGCCGGACCGATCAGCCGCGGCAGCCGCTGCGTGCCGCCGGCGCCGGGGATGATGCCGAGCAGGATCTCCGGCTGACCGAGCTTGGCGTTGTCACCGGCGACCCGGAAGTCGCAGCACAGCGCGAGCTCGCAGCCGCCGCCGAGCGCGTAGCCGGTGACGGCGGCGACCGTCGGCTTGGGGATCCGGGCGACCGCGGTGAAGGAGTCCTGCAGCGCGCCGGAGCGGGCGACCATGTCCGTGTAGGACATGTCGGCCATCTCCTTGACGTCAGCGCCGGCGGCGAAGACCTTCGGTCCGCCGTACACGACGACGGCTCGCACGTCGGTGCGGTCGGTGGCGTCGCGGGCGGCAGCCCTGAGCTCGTCCTGGACCTGGGCGTTGAGGGCGTTCATCGGCGGCCGGTCGAGCCGGATGGTGCCGATCCCCTCGGCGACTTCGAGCCGCACGAACTCACCCACGGTGCAGGCCTCCTCGGCTCCGGAACGGCGTTCCGGCCGAGCCTACCGGCCGGTACCGGGTGCGCGGACCGCGCTGACCGCGTCGGCGAGCGGCATCGGCCGGACGCCGAGCACCGCCCCGAGCGCCGCACCCCGGTCGCCGACCAGGTCAGCCGGACCCCGGGCGCCGCGGCGCGCGGCCAGCCGGCCGAGCACGCCGCGCTGCGTGCCGAGCAGGCGGTCGAGCTCCGCACCGGTCACGACGTCGCTGCCGACGGCGTCGACGTCCAGGTAGCCGTGCAGGTCGCGCAGCCGGTCCGCCGCGGTGATCGCCGCAGCCAGGTCGTCGACGTGCAGCGGCGCGACGCGGGTGCCGGGCGGCACCGCCGGCCGGGCGGCGTCGGCGTCGTCGAGCGGTGCGAGCACCACGCCGACCCGCAGGACGACGACGTCGAGCCCGGTCGCGCGCAGCGCCGCCAGCGACGGGTGCGCCTCGTGCCCGAAGCCGCTGATCGTCACGATCCGCTCGACGCCGCTGCCCGGCAGCGCAGCGACCACGTCGGGCACGCCGTCGAGCACCAGGTGCGCGCTGACCCCGCGCAGGTGGATCACCGTGTGCGCGCCTTCGACGACGCCGCCGAAGCGCTCGGCGTCGACCAGGTCGGACACCGCCGTCTTCACGCCGAGGTCGACGAGCGGGCGTACGGCGTCGCGCGACTCGACGGTGGCGCGCAGGTCGAGCCCCTGGCCGGCCAGCCGTCCGACGACGAGCCGGCCGAGCGGCGTGTCGGCGCCGGTCACGACGACGGGCAACACGGCTCCTTTGGGTGACGGCAGCGGTTACCCTGCCACACCGGCGAGAGGAGGCCCGAACCGTGTCCGTAGAGCCGCGGAACTGGCACACCGTCGACGTCGGCGGGCTCAACATGCGCGTCATGGACGCCGGTGTCGGCGAGCCGATGCTGTTCCTGCACGGCTGGGGTCTCACTCCGCGCATCTACAGCCGGGCCCTCGCGCACCTGTACGGCGAAGGCGTCCGCGTGATCGCGCCGGCGATGCCCGGCTACGCCGGCAGCGACCCGCCGCCGCGCGAGGGCCACTCGCTCGACTGGTACGCCGCCCGCCTGGAGATGCTGCTGGAGTCGCTCGGGATCGAGGTCCCGGTGTTCATCGCCGGGCACTCGCTGGGCGGGGGGGTCGCGATCCGGTTCGCCACCAACCACCCGGAGTGGGTCCGCTCGCTGACGCTGGTCGACCCGGTCGGCGGGTCGCCGAGCAAGTTCGGCCGGCGCTCGACGTCGCAGGTGATGACGCACCGGCCGTGGTGGCAGTGGGCGGTCGGCGCGGCGCGCGAGGCCGACCCGCGCCTGCTGCCGGGGCTGCTGCCCGGCGTCCTCCGTGACTTCGTGCCGTCCGCCGTACGCCAGCCGGTGTCGATGCTGCTCTCCGGTGTCGCGGCGCTGACCGCCGATCTGGCCGGCGAGGCGCAGACGCTCGTCGACTCGGGGCTGCCGGTGGTCTTCGTCTGGGGCGACCGCGACCGGCTGATGCTGCCGGGCGCGTTCTCCGCGATCGTCCAGGAGATCCCCGCGTCGATCGTGCACGGCCGGCACGGCTGGCTGCTCAGCGACCCGGAGCAGTTCGGCTCGGTGCTGCACGACTCGCTGCTGGTGCACGCGATGCTCGAGCAGGAGCGCCGCGGCCGGTCGCTCGTGCCGGACGAGGACACCACCCTGGCCAAGGTCATCCCGCACGAGCGCCGCAGGCGGGCCCGCACGCCGGAGACGCCGCGCGGGCCGCGCGGGACACGGGCGCCGCGGCCCGGGGGTGACGCGAGCTGACCGGCTATCCGCGGCCCCTCCCGGGGCTGCCGTCGCCGCTCGGCGCGACGTGGGACGGCGAGGGGACCAACTTCGCGCTGTTCTCCGACGGCGCGGAGGCGGTCGACCTGTGCCTGTTCGCCGACGACGGCACCGAGCACCGGCTGCCGCTCGAGGACGTCACCGCGCACGTCTGGCACGGCTACGTCCCGCGGGTCGGCCCGGGCCAGCGCTACGGCTTCCGCTGCGCCGGACCGTTCGCCCCTGAGTGGGGTGCCCGGTGGAACCCCTGCAAGCTGCTGCTCGACCCCTACGCGCGGGCTATCGACGGCGAGCTGCAGCTGGCCGAGCCGATCTTCGGCTACCCACCGGGCCGCGACGACACCGTCCTCGACGACCGGGACAGCGCGCCGTACGTCCCTCGGTCGGTGGTCGTGCACGACCCCTTTCCGTGGGGCGACGACCGGAGCCCGCGTACGCCGTGGGCCGACACCGTCATCTACGAGCTGCACGTCAAGGGCTTCACCGCGCTGCACCCCGAGGTGCCGCCCGCCACCCGCGGCAGCTACGCCGGGCTCGCGCACCCGGCCGTCCTCGGACACCTGACGTCGCTCGGCGTCACCGCCGTCGAGCTGCTCCCGGTCCACCACTTCGTGTCCGAGCCGCGGCTGATGCAGCGCGGCCTCACCAACTACTGGGGCTACAACTCGCTGGGCTACTTCGCGCCGCACTCCGGCTACTCGTCGTCCGGGACCCGCGGCGAGCAGGTCCGCGAGTTCAAGTCGATGGTGCGGGCGATGCACTCAGCCGGCATCGAGGTCATCCTCGACGTCGTCTACAACCACACCGCCGAGCTGGACGAGCTCGGCCCGACGCTGTCGTTCCGGGGGATCGACAACGGCGCCTACTACAAGCTCTCCGCGCGCGGCGCCCGGCGGTACGCCGACTACACCGGCTGCGGCAACACGCTCAACGTCCGGCACCCGCACGTGCTCCAGCTGATCATGGACTCGCTGCGGTACTGGGTGACCGAGATGCACGTCGACGGCTTCCGCTTCGACCTCGCGTCGGCGCTGGCGCGCAGCTTCCACGACGTCGACATGCTGTCGGCGTTCCTGACGACCATCCAGCAGGACCCGGTGCTCTCGCAGGTGAAGCTGATCGCCGAGCCGTGGGACGTCGGCGAGGGCGGCTACCAGGTCGGCGAGTTCCCGCCGCTGTGGACGGAGTGGAACGGCATGTACCGCGACGCGATCCGCGACTACTGGCGCGGCGCGCCGGTCGGCGCGTCCACCGTGGCGTCCAGGCTCTCCGGCTCCAGCGACCTCTACCAGTCCGACGGCCGCGCGCCGTACGCGTCGATCAACTTCGTCACCGCGCACGACGGGTTCACCCTGCGCGACCTGGTGACCTACGAGCGGAAGCGCAACGACGACAACCTCGAGGACAACCGCGACGGCACCGACGACAACCGCTCGTGGAACTGCGGCGTCGAGGGCGAGACGGCGGACCCGGCGGTCGTCGCCCTGCGGTCGCGGCAGCAGCGCAACCTGATGACGACGCTGCTGGTGAGCGCCGGCGTACCGATGCTGGTGGCGGGCGACGAGCTCGGCCGCACGCAGCACGGGAACAACAACCCGTACTCGCAGGACAACCCGGTCTCCTGGGTCGACTGGACGAGCACCGACGACCCGGCCGGCCTGCTGTCGCTGGCCCGTCGGCTGCTCGCGCTGCGGCGCAGCCACCCGGTGTTCCGGCGGCGGGCCTTCTTCACCGGCCGGTCCGTGCGCGGCACGGGAGCGAAGGACATCGGCTGGTTCCGGGCGTCCGGCGACGAGCTCGACGGCGCGGACTGGGCGAGCCCGGCATGCCGCACCATCGGGGTCTTCCTGAACGGCGACGAGATCGCCGGGCGCGGACCGCGCGGCGAGCCGATCGTGGACGACAGCTTCCTCGTGCTGCTGCACGCGACCGGCGACCCGGTGCAGTTCACCCTCCCCGGCGCGCCGTGGGCCAAGGCGTACGCGGTCGTCGTGGACACCGCACTGCCCGGTGACGGCGACCCTGGCGCCGGGTCACTCACGCCCGGCGATCGGGTCGCCCTCACGCCGTACTCCGTGGTGGTCCTGCACGCCACCCGCTGACGGGCCTCCCGAGCGACCAGCGTCCCCGATCTCCGCGCGGACGTCGTGGGTGACTCGCGATATATCTTGACTTCCGCGACTCACGATATATCGTGTCTCCCGACAGCCGGGTCAGCCGGCTCGCACTCCGAGGAGCACGGCAATGACGACGTGGCGCATCGACTCGCCCGAGCAGCTGGACATCGACGACGTCCGGGAGGTGCGGGTCCGCGTCGTCGGCGGCGAGGTCAACGTCCACGGGACGACAGGCTCCAGCGCGCACCTCGAGGTGAGCGACATCGACGGCGAGCTCGCGGTCGAGTACGCCGACGGCGTGCTGACGCTGACCCAGCCGGGGCTGACGTGGGAGCGCCTGCTGCAGTGGCGGGCGACGCTGCGCGCGGAGGCGACGCTCGCGCTCGCCGTACCGGCCGGCTGCCCGGTCCAGGTCGGCGTCGTGTCGGCGAGCGCGATGGTGTCCGGCCTGACCGGTCCGACCCAGGTCCGCAGCGTCTCCGGCCGGGTCACGCTCGACGGGCTCGACGGCGACATCACTGCGCAGACCGTCTCCGGCGACGTCGAGACGTTGGCACTGACCGGCTCCCTCCGCTTCAAGACGGTCTCCGGTGAGCTCACCCTGGCCGGCGGCGGCGGGTGCCGCGAGGTCACCGCCAAGACCGTGTCCGGCGACATGGCGCTCGACCTCTCGCTCGACCCGGGCGGCGCGATCGCGCTCGACACCGTCTCCGGGGACATCGTGGTCCGGATGCCGGACGGCACCGGCGCCAAGATCGAGGCGCAGTCGACGTCCGGCGACCTCGACAGCGGCTTTCCGGGCCTGACCCGCGACAACAAGCCGGGGCGCAAGTCGCTGCGCGGCAGCATCGGCGACGGCGCCGGCTCGATCCGCGTGCGGTCGGTCTCCGGGGACGTCACGCTGGTCCCCGCGGCGCGATGAGTCCGGTCTTCGGCCACGGCGCGCTCCGCCTCTACCTGCTCAAGCTGCTCGACGAGGAGCCGCGCCACGGCTACGAGCTGATCCGGCTGCTCGAGGACCGGTTCCTCGGGCTCTACTCGCCGTCGGCCGGCACGATCTACCCCCGGCTGGCCCGCCTCGTCGAGGACGGGCTGATCACCTACTCCGACGAGGGCGGGCGCAAGACCTACCGGCTCACCGACGCCGGCCGCAGCGAGCTGGCCGGCCGTGCCGACGACCTCGCCCGGCTGGAGACCGACGTCCAGGCATCCGCCGGCAAGCTCGCCGCGGAGATCCGCGACGACGTGCACCAGACCGTGCGCGACCTGCGCCGCGACCTCAAGCAGGCCGCCAAGGACGTGCGTCGCGAGGACCGGCACACCACCCGGGCGGCCGACACCAAGGGCGCGCGGGCACTCGAGCGCGACATCGAGGCTTTCCGGCACGAGGTGCGGGCGCTGGTACGGCACAGCCCGCTCAGCGACACCGGCGTCGCCGCCGTACG
>DASQMY010000265.1:0-12553 GCA_035645255.1 Mycobacteriales bacterium | reverse complement strand
GTGAGTGCGTCGCGCTGATGGGCGGCAACGGCGCGGGCAAGTCCACGCTGGTCTCGCTGATCTCAGGGCTCAGCGCACCGGACGAAGGGCAGATCGTCTTCGAAGGTGAGGTCGTTTCCTTCCACGGGCCGGACGACGCGCGCGCTGTCGGCATCGAGACGGTGTTCCAGAACCTGGCGCTGTGCGACAACCTGGACGCTCCTGGAAACCTCTTCCTCGGTCGTGAACCCCGCCGGCGGTTCGGCCCGATCAGCGTCATGAACAAGAAGAAGATGGTACAGGAGACGCGCACCACGCTGGCCGAGCTCGGCGTCAACGTTCCCAACCTGCGGTCGGCAACGGCGACGCTGTCGGGCGGTCAGCGACAGGCGCTGGCGTTCGCGCGGGCGGTCCGGTCCCGGTCGAAGCTGTTGATCCTGGACGAGCCGACCGCCGCGCTCGGTGTCGCCGAACGGGCTCGCGTCGCCCGGACCGTCAACACGCTGCGGGCGGATCTCGGCCTCAGCGTGCTGCTGATCTCGCACAGCCTCGAGGAGATCCGCAACCTCGCCGACCGTGTCGTCGTCATGCGGCACGGGCGAACAGTCGGCTCGCTCGACGTCCGGGGTGTCGCCGACAACGCAATCGTGCAGCTGCTCACCGGATCGCAGAGCTGAGGCGGGAGCGGCGCTGTGGAGACGTCGATGGACGCGGTCGTCTGCCATGGACCTGGTGACTACCGGTTCGAGCGGATCCCGATCCCTGCACTGCCCGCCGGTGGGGCGGTCCTGCGGGTCGAGGCAGTCGGGATCTGCGCGAGCGACGTCAAGTGCTTCCAGGGGGCGCCGATGTTCTGGGGCGACGAGTCGCGAGCGGCGTACTGCGAACCGCCTGTCGTCTCCGGGCACGAGTTCATCGGCATCGTCGAGGAGATCGACGCTGCCGCCGTCAGCCGGTGGGGTGTCGATGTCGGCAGTCGCGTAGCGGTTGAGCAGATCGTGCCGTGCGGGACCTGTCTGTACTGCCGACGCGGCTCGTTCTGGCTCTGCGACCCACATCGGATCTTCGGCTTCAAGACGAGCCTGCCGGGAGCGATGGGGCAGTACGTCGCGATCCCCAGTGCGGCGCACGTCTACCAGATGGCTGCCGACGTCCGTCCGGCGCACGCCGCGTTCACCGAGCCGTTGGCCTGTGCCCTGCACGCGGTCGACCGGGCCGGCCTTCTGGCCGAGGACGTCGTCGTGGTCGCGGGTGCCGGTCCGATCGGGCTCGGGATGGTCGCCGGAGCAGCACGGTCCGGCGTACGCACCATCATCGCCGTGGACGCGAACGACAAGCGGCTCGAGGTCGCCAGCCGAGCCGGCGCGCACCTCACCATCAACATCACGACCGACGACCCCGTCGCCCGACTCGCCGAGCTGACGGACGGCTACGGCTGCGACGTGTACTTCGAGGCGACCGGGCACCCGTCAGCCGTGCCGCAGGGCCTGCAGATGCTCAGGAAGCAGGGCCGCTTCGTCGAGTACAGCGTGTTCAAGGAGCCGGTCTCCGCCGACTGGACGATCATCGGCGACAGCAAGGAGCTCACCGTGCTCGGGGCGCACCTCGGGCCGCACCGGTGGCCGACTGCGATCGACATGATCGAGCGCGGCCAGCTGCCGCTCGATCAGATCGTCACCCACGAGCTCCCGCTCACCGACTACGCGCACGGACTCTCGCTCGTCGCGGCCGGCACCGAGTCGATCAAGGTGGTGCTGGTGCCGTGAAGAGCTCCCTGCGAGCTGAGCCGGTACGTGTGGCGATCGTCGGTGCCGGGCGCGTGGCGCAGATCCACGCGGCCGGTCTGCTGGCTGTTCCGGGAGTGTCGGTCACCGCCGTCGTCGACCCTCGGGAGGACGCAGCCGCGACGCTCGCGGAGGCCGTCGGCGGCGCGAAGCCGCTGTCGGACGCCGCCGAGCTGTTCGACCGCGACGATGTCGACGCGGTGGACATCGCGCTCCCGCACGACCTGCACTACCCCGTCGCCAAGATGAGCCTCCTTGCGGCAAAGCACGTCTTCATGGACAAGCCGCTGGCGTTGACAGCCGCGGAGGGGAAGGAGCTCGTCGAGCTGGCGCGCGAGCGCGATCTTCGCTTCATGCTGTGCCACAACCTGCTCTTCCACAGCGCCGTCATCGAGGCCGGTCAGTACGTCAAGCAGGGCCATGTCGGCCGCGTCACCACCGCGGACAGCTGGAGCTCGGGGTGGCTCGACCTCATGCCATGGGACTTCCGACTGTCGCGTGAGAAGACCGGCGGTGGCGCGTGGTTCGACAACGGGCCGCACCTGCTCTACGTCCTGCAGAACTGGCTCGGACCGATCACGGAGGTCATCGCACTCGCTGCTCGCGGCGAGAGCCGGATCGGCGGTGAGGACGCCTGTGTCGCGGTGGCCCGGCATGCGGACCTAGCCGTGTCGACGGCGAGGATCTCGTACGCCGACCGGTTGCCGGGGCACCAGGACCCCTGGCCGGCCGGCTGGACTCTCGGCTTCGAGGTGCATGGGACGGAGGGATACGTCCGGTGCGATGTCGTCCCTGAGCCAACCGTCACGACGTACGCCGGCACCGGTGCGCCCCGCAGGGATCACATCGCCACCCGGTTCGAAGCTGCCTTCGACGCCGCCATCGCGGAGTTCGTCGACGCCGTGCGAACGCACCGAGACCCCAGCGTCACCGGTGAGGACTCCCTCCACATCCTCCAACTGATCGAACGCGCGTACCGGCAATGACCGGTCCGCCCGCCTGCCTTCCGCCGACTCCGCTGGAGCGCTGCTGTGACTGCTGATGCCGACTACGACCGAGACGTCACGCCTGCCGTCATCACGGGCATCACGACGTACGCGCTCGCGGTACCACTGCCGCGTCCGCCCGCGGACTCACACGCGTCGCTGACCCATTGGACTGTCCCCGTCGTCGAGGTCACGACGTCCGACGGACTCACCGGCACGGGGATCTCCGGCATTCACACCGGCGCCGACCTGTTGAGCGCAGTGATCCTCGACCACTACGCGCCGGTTCTGCTCGGCGAGGACGCGTCCCTGATCCGCGCGCTGTGGCACAAGATCTACTGGTCGCCGCTGCAGTGGGTGGGTCGCGCGGGCATCACGCAGCTGGCGCTCTCGATGATCGACATCGCGCTGTGGGACCTCGCGGCGCAGCGAGCGGCGTTGCCGTTGTGGAAGCTGCTCGGCGCGCACCACCCGCGCCTGGAGACCTACAACACCGACGGCGGCTGGCTGAACCGCAGCGAAGCGGAGCTCCGCGACGACCTGCAGTCGCTCGTGAAGGAGGGCTGGACGTCGGTCAAGATGAAGGTCGGGAAGTCCGACTGGCGGGAAGACGCTCGACGCGTGCAGGTGGCCCGCGACGCGATCGGGCCGGACATCGAGCTGATGTGCGACGCCAACAAGATGTGGACCCTGCAGACCGCCATGAAGATGCTGCCGGTGCTGCGCGAGGTCGGGATGGGCTGGATCGAGGAACCATTGCATCCGGACGACGTCGACGGCCACTCGCGACTGCAGCGGCTGACCGACATCCCGATTGCCGTGGGTGAGAGCCTCTACAGCCGGTTCGACTTCCAGCGGTTCGCTGCAGCGGACGCGTTCCGCGTTGCACAGGTCGACGTGACGCGAGTGGGCGGCATCACCGAGTATCTCGAGATCGCTGCCGCGATGAACGGCGCCGGGATCCCGGTCGTGCCACACGCCGGCGACATGATGGTCGTCCACCAGCATCTCGCTGCATCGTCGTTCAGCCAGCAGCGCATCGTCGAGTACCTGCCGTGGACGTTGCAGGCGTTCCACGACCCGGTGCGCCTCGAGGGGACGGAGATCGTGCTTCCTGAGACGCCCGGGGCCTCCACGAGGATCGCCGCCTCTGCCCGTCAATGGGACGTACAAGACGTAGGCGGCTCGGCGACATGATCGCGCCGTTGCTCACGCCGCTGACACCGGCGTTGGCTCACCACGGCGAAGGCCCGGTATGGGACAGAGGGCTGGACAAGCTGCTGTGGGTCGACATGCTCGCCGGCCGGGTGATGCAGACGACGGTAGACGGCACCACCCAGGCAGCTGACATCGACGATCCGGTGTGCGCGTTCATCCGGCCGATGACAGGAGGGGGACACGCCGTCGCGGGGCGCGACGCGATCTTGCACGTCGATCTCGGCGACCCGTTGCGCCCGCCGACCGTGCTTGCCGACCTTCGGCTGGAACCCGGCGTGCGATCGAACGACGGAGCGATCGCGCCCGACGGCGGTCTGTACATCGGCACGATGGCGGACGACTCCGCCGTCGGGGCTGGCAGCGTCGTCCATGTCCGGCCGGATCTCTCAGTCCACACGGTCCTCAGCGACACCACGGTCTCCAACGGCACCTGCGTGATGAGTGACTCGAGCGTGCTGTTCATCGACAGTCCGCGCCGAGCGGTGCTGCGGTACCGGATCGCGTCGGACGGCAGCTGGGTGGAGCCGGAAGTTGCGATCGACCTGGGTGACTGGCGCGGCGTACCGGACGGCATGTGCGCCGACGCCGAGGGCGGTGTGTGGATCGCGCACTGGGACGGATCCGCCGTGGTGCACTACGACGCCGCAGGTGTCCTCGACCTGGCGCTCGAGGTCGCGACTCCCCGACCTACCAGCTGCGCACTCGGCGGCGACGACGGGCGCACGCTGTTCGTCACCACCAGCGCGTATGAGCTCACGGCGCCCGACCCGCTCGCCGGTGCCGTGCTGACAGCGCGGGTGTCGGTGCCGGGCGCACCGACTGCCGTCGCCTCGCTCGGCTCGCCGCCGGCCTAACGGCCGACGGGCTCGACGTGGTCGGTCACCGCGGAGCGAGCGGCTACCGGCCGGAGCACACCCTGCCGGCCTACGCGCTCGCTATCGACCGGTGCGCCGAGTACATCGAGCCGGACCTCGTCTCGACGAAGGACGGTGTCCTGGTCGCCCGCCACGAGAACGAGATCAGCGGTACGACAGACGTCGCGGAGCGCGCGGAGTTCGCGGCGCGTCAAACGACCAAGACGGTGGACGGTGACGCGATCACCGGGTGGTTCACCGAGGACTTCACGCTTGCGGAGCCGAAGACCCTGCGGGCGCAGGAGCGGATCCCCGCGGTTCGCCCGGCCGACACGGCGTACGACGGCCGGTTCGAGGTCCCGACGCTGCAGGAGGTCATCGACCTCGCCCGCAGCCGGCCAGCACACGATCGCGGCGTTCTCGCTGACCGGTGTCGACCAGCGATTTGGGGCGATGGTGTTCACCTTCCCGCCGGGTCGCCTGCTGCACGACGCCGACAGCCAGCTCCTGGGCGCGGTCGCCACCATGTGCCCAGGCGCTGGCGGGCGCAGCTCTACGACGCCGAGCGCAAGAGCATCGAGGCGCTGTAGCGCAGCCTGCTGCCGCCGACCATCCCGGTGGTGCCCAGCCTGGAGCTGGCGGTGCGCTGCCGGTCCAGCGAGGTCGCCGTACAGGTCGGCGGCGACTGGTTCGATGTGATCCCGCTCCCCGCCGGCGCCGTCGGGCTCGTGATGGGCGATGTCGAGGGGCACGACAGCGCCGCCGCCGCGCTGATGGGGCTGATCCGCAGCGCCGTCCGCGCGTACGCGGTGGAGGATCATCCGCCGGCGGTGATCATGGACCTGGCCAACCAGTTTCTGGCTGGGCTCCGACGCGGCCGCATGGTCACGGTGTCCTACTCCCAGGTCCACCCGCCGAGCGGCTCGTCACGACGGTGAGCGCCGGGCACCTGCCCGCGCTGATCGCGCACCGCGGCGGCGTGGCGGAGGTGCCCACCGACGTCGGACCGCCGCTGGGTGTCGCGGCCGGGCGGATGCTCTGGCCCGAGCACACCAGCACGCTGCCGCAGGGGTCGCTGATGGCGCTGTTCCAGACGGGCTCGTGGAGTCCCGCCGCGACGACATCACGGTCGGGCTGGACCGGGTGCGCGGTGCTCGCGTCGTCGCTGCAGCTGCCCTTCGCGCAGCTCGCCGACGAGCTGCTGGCGTGCCGGGCACCGACCGGTGAGGACGACATCGCGCTGGTGGCCGCCCGCGTGACCTCCGACACGAGCGACTCCGGCGCCCGGCGGATCGTCCGCCGGCTGCCGCCGTCGCCCGCGGCGGTCACGCTCGCCCGCCGGTTCACCAGGCAGCTGCTGGAGGAGTGGGGCGTGATCGGGGAGACGGCGGCCGCCGCCGAGCTCGCGGTAAGTGAGCTGGTCACCAACGCGGCGCGGCACAGCGAGGACCTGCTCGAGCTGCGGCTGGCCTGCCCGGCAGATGTCCTGCGGGTGGCGTCTCCGACTCCCGTTACCGGATGCCACTCCTCGCCGAGGCGGACCAGGAGTCGACGGCCGGTCGTGGCCTGCTCCTCGTCGAGTCGGTGTCGAGTCGCTGGGGCATCGAGTCGGACGGCGTCGGCAAGGTCGTCTGGGCGAGTTCGGCCTGTAACGATTCGCGCTCGACCGGCCGCGCCGTGTCGCGAAGTTGTTTGGTGGCGGCACCAGCCCGGGGTACCTTTGCGGGGAACTGCGCACGGGCCATAGTTGTCCCGCACCGCAGAGCTCTGGACACTCTCCTCTGCTCACGGGATAACCGATGCCTGACCTGCCCGGCCCTGAGGGCCTGTACGACCCGCGCCAGGAGCACGACGCCTGTGGCGTCGCCTTCGTCGTCGACGTCCACGGTCGCCGGAGCCACCGCATCGTCGAGCTCGGGCTGCAGTCGCTGTGCAACCTCGACCACCGGGGCGCCACCGGCGCCGAGTCCAACGTTGGTGACGGGGCCGGCGTGCTGATCCAGGTGCCCGACGCGTTCCTGCGCGCCGTGGTCGACTTCGACCTCCCCGAGGCGGGCTCGTACGCCGTCGGCTGCGCGTTCCTGCCGCGGGCGGTCGATGTCGCCGCCGACGCCGTCGCGCAGATCGACAAGATCGTGGCGAGCGAGGGCCTGCAGGTGCTCGGCTGGCGCGACGTCCCGACCGACGACTCGATGATCGGCGAGCAGGCGCGCGCGGTGGAGCCGGTGTTCCGCCAGGTGTTCATCGCGGCCGGCAACGGCGAGCCGCTGTCCGGCCTCGACCTCGAGCGCCGCGCGTTCATCGTCCGCAAGCGGGTCGAGCGCGAGGTCGGCAGCTACGGCGACGTCTACTTCCCGAGCCTGTCCAGCCGGACCCTGGTGTACAAAGGGATGCTGACCAACCCGCAGGTCGCGCAGTTCTTCCCCGACCTGTGCGACGAGCGGGTGGAGAGCGCCCTCGCGCTCGTGCACTCGCGCTTCTCCACCAACACGTTCCCGTCGTGGCCGCTGGCGCACCCCTACCGCTACATCGCGCACAACGGCGAGATCAACACCGTGCAGGGGAACCAGAACTGGATGCGGGCCAGGGAGGCGCTGCTGCGCAGCGACCTGCTGCCCGGCGACCTGGAGCGGATCTTCCCCGTGTGCACGCCGGGCGCGAGCGACACCGCGCGCTTCGACGAGGCGCTCGAGCTGCTCCACCTCGGCGGGCGGTCGCTGCCGCACGCCGTGCTCATGATGATCCCGGAGGCCTGGGAGAACCACGAGTCGATGCCGGAGTGGAAGCGGGCGTTCTACCAGTTCCACGCCTCGCTGATGGAGCCGTGGGACGGCCCCGCGTCCATCGCCTTCACCGACGGCACGGTCATCGGCGCGGTCCTCGACCGCAACGGGCTGCGTCCGTCGCGCTACTGGGTCACCGACGACGGCCTGGTGGTCATGGCGTCGGAGGTCGGCGTGCTGCCGATCGAGCCGGCGCGCATCGTGCAGAAGGGCCGGCTGCAGCCCGGCCGGATGTTCCTGGTCGACACGGCGCAGGGCCGCATCGTCGGCGACGACGAGATCAAGGGTTCGCTGGCCGACGAGCACCCGTACGGCGAGTGGCTGCATGCGGGACTGACCCACCTCGACGACCTGCCCGACCGCGACTTCCTGGTGCCCAAGCAGGCGTCGGTCGTCTGCGACCAGCGGGTGTTCGGCTACACCGAGGAGGAGCTCAAGCTCCTGATCACCCCGATGGCGAAGGCCGGCTACGAGCCGATCGGCTCGATGGGCACCGACACGCCGGTCGCGGTGCTCTCGCAGCGGCCGCGGCTGCTGTTCGACTACTTCACCCAGCTGTTCGCGCAGGTCACCAACCCGCCGCTCGACGCGATCCGCGAGGAGCTCGTCACCTCGATGGCCGCGACGATCGGGCCGGAGGGCAACCTGCTCGAGCCGACGGCCGCGTCGTGCCGGCAGATCGTGCTGCCGCACCCGGTGATCAGCAACGCCGACCTGGCCAAGATCCTGTACATCAACGACGACGGCGACATGCCGGGCTTCCGGCCGTTCGCGATCGACGGCCTTTACCCGGTCGCCGAGGGCGGCGCCGGTCTGCGGCGGGCGATCGACGACGTACGCCGCAGGGTCAGCGAGGCGGTCTCCGATGGCGCCAAGATCATCATTCTGTCGGACAGATACAGCTCGGCCGACCTCGCCCCGATCCCGTCGCTGCTGCTCACGTCCGCGGTCCACCACCACCTGATCCGCGAGAAGACGCGCACCCAGGTCGGCCTGGTGATCGAGACCGGCGAGGCGCGGGAGGTCCATCACATGGCGCTGCTCGTCGGCTACGGCGGCGCGGCGGTCAACCCCTACCTCGCGTTCGAGTCGATCGAGGCGATGATCGACGACGGCCGGCTCGTCGGCATCACCAAGCGCGACGCGGTGCGCAACTACATCAAGTCGTGCAGCAAGGGCGTGCTCAAGGTGATGTCCAAGATGGGCATCTCCACGGTCGCCTCCTACACCGGTGCGCAGGTGTTCGAGGCGATCGGCCTCGGCCGAGACCTGGTCGAGGAGTTCTTCACCGGCACCGTGAGCCGCATCGGCGGCATCGACCTCGACACGCTTGCCGAGGAGGTGTCGATGCGGCACCGGTTCGCCTACCTCGACCGGCCGGAGGAGGCCGCGCACCGGGACCTGTGGGTCGGCGGCGAGTACCAGTGGCGGCGCGAGGGCGAGCACCACCTGTTCAACCCGGAGACCGTTTTCCGGCTGCAGCACGCGACCCGGGCCAGGCGCTACGACGTCTTCAAGCAGTACACCAGCGCGGTCGACGAGCAGTCGGTCCGGCTTGCGACGCTGCGCGGGCTCTTCCGGTTCAAGGAGGGCGTCCGCAAGCCGATCCCGGTCGACGAGGTCGAGCCGGTCAGCGAGATCGTCAAGCGGTTCTCGACCGGCGCGATGTCCTACGGGTCGATCTCCAAGGAGGCGCACGAGACGCTCGCCGTCGCGATGAACCGCCTAGGCGCGAAGTCCAACACCGGCGAGGGCGGCGAGGACGCGGACCGCTACGTCGTCGACCCCAACGGCGACTCGCGCCGTTCTGCGATCAAGCAGGTGGCGTCCGGCCGGTTCGGTGTGACGAGTGAGTACCTCACGAACTCCGACGACATCCAGATCAAGATGGCGCAGGGCGCGAAGCCGGGCGAGGGCGGCCAGCTGCCCGGCGGCAAGGTCTACCCGTGGATCGCCCGTACCCGGCACTCGACGCCCGGTGTCGGCCTGATCTCGCCGCCGCCGCACCACGACATCTACTCGATCGAGGACCTCAAGCAGCTCATCCACGATCTCAAGAACGCCAACCCGGCCGCGCGGGTGCACGTGAAGCTGGTCGCCGAGGTCGGTGTCGGCACGGTGGCGGCGGGCGTCGCCAAGGCCAAGGCGGACGTCGTACTGATCTCGGGGCACGACGGCGGCACCGGCGCGTCGCCGCTGACGTCGCTGAAGCACGCCGGCGCGCCGTGGGAGCTCGGCCTAGCCGAGACCCAGCAGACCCTGCTGCTCAACGGCCTGCGGGACCGGATCGTGGTGCAGACCGACGGCCAGCTCAAGACCGGCCGCGACGT
This sequence comes from Mycobacteriales bacterium, assembly GCA_035645255.1. GTDB lineage: Bacteria > Actinomycetota > Actinomycetes > BP-191 > BP-191 > DASQMY01. The sequence continues at coordinate 2,619 of DASQMY010000265.1, read as the reverse complement.
GCTGATCGCCGCGCTGCTCGGCGCCGAGGAGTTCGGATTCGCGACCGCGCCGCTCGTCGTCAGCGGCTGCATCATGATGCGCGTCTGCCATCTCGACACCTGCCCGGTCGGCGTCGCGACGCAGAACCCCGAGCTGCGCCAGCGGTTCACCGGCCGGCCCGAGTTCGTCGTCACGTTCTTCGAGTACATCGCCGAGGAGGTCCGTGAGCTCCTTGCGCAGCTGGGTTTCCGGACGCTCGCCGAGGCGGTCGGTCATGCCGAGCTGCTCGACACGGACGAGGCGATCGGTCACTGGAAGGCGCGCGGGCTCGACCTGTCGCCGATCCTGCACCAGCCGCAGTCGGCGTGGGAGCAGGACCTGCACTGCACCAAGACGCAGGACCACGGGCTGGACGCCGCGCTGGACAACACGCTGATCTCGCTGGCGGCACCGGCGCTGGAGCGCGGTGAGCGGCTCTCGGTGCAGCTGCCGATCCGCAACGTCAACCGGACCGTCGGCACGATGCTCGGCCACGAGCTGACCAAGCGGTACGGCGGCGCGGGGCTCCCGGACAACACGATCCAGATCGGCTTCACCGGCTCGGCCGGCCAGAGCTTCGGCGCGTTCGTCCCGCGCGGCATCACGATGCGGCTGCAGGGCGACGCCAACGACTACCTGGGCAAGGGCCTCTCCGGGGGGCGCATCTCGCTGCGCCCGCCGGACGACTCGCACCCCGACTTCGTCGCTGAGGCCAACGTCGTCGCCGGCAACGTCATCCTGTACGGCGCGACAGCGGGCGAGGTCTACCTGCGCGGCGTCGTGGGGGAGCGGTTCTGCGTGCGCAACTCGGGCGCGACCGCGGTGGTCGAGGGCGTGGGCGACCACGCCTGCGAGTACATGACCGGCGGGCGGGTCGTCGTGCTCGGCCCGACCGGGCGCAACTTCGGCGCCGGCATGTCGGGCGGCATCGCCTACGTCTACGACCCGGACGACACGTTCGCCCGCCGGCTCAACCTGGAGATGGTCGACCTCGACCCGCTCGAGGACGAGGATCGCGAGTGGCTGCGGGCCGCGATCCGCACGCACTGCGCGGAGACGGCATCGCCTGTGGCACAACGACTTCTCGACCGCTGGCACGGCGAGGTCCGCCGGTTCAAGAAGGTCATGCCGAAGGACTACAAGCGCGTGCTCGAGGCGGCGCGCGGCGCCGAGGAGCGCGGGCTCGACGTGGACGAGGCGATCATGGCGGTGGCCCGTGGCTGACCCGACCGGTTTCCTCAAGCACGACCGCAAGCTGCCGCAGCGCCGCCCGGTCCCGGTCCGGATCCGCGACTGGAAGGAGGTCTACGAGGAGTTCCCCGCCGCGGAGCTTCGCGCGCAGGCCTCGCGCTGCATGGACTGCGGCATCCCGTTCTGCAACAACGGCTGCCCACTCGGCAACCTGATCCCCGACTGGAACGACCTGGTCTACCGCGACCAGTGGCGCCAGGCGATCGACCGGCTGCACGCCACCAACAACTTCCCGGAGTTCACCGGCCGGCTCTGCCCGGCGCCGTGCGAGGCCGCCTGCGTCCTCGGCATCAACCAGAACCCCGTCACCATCAAGCAGGTCGAGGTCTCGATCATCGACCGGGCGTGGGACGAGGGCTGGGTCACGCCGGTGCTGCCGTCGGTCAGGACCGGCAAGCGGGTCGCCGTGGTCGGGTCTGGTCCGGCCGGGCTCGCGGCCGCGCAGCAGCTGACGCGGGCCGGCCACGACGTCGCCGTACTGGAGCGGGCCGACCGGATCGGCGGGCTGCTGCGCTACGGCATCCCGGAGTTCAAGATGGAGAAGCGCCAGCTCGACCGGCGCCTCGAGCAGATGACCGCCGAGGGCACCGCCTTCGAGACGTCGATCAACGTCGGCACCGACGTGCCGGGCGAGCAGCTCCGGTCCGAGTACGACGCCGTGGTGCTCGCCGGCGGCGCGACGGCCGCGCGCGACCTGCCGATCCCCGGTCGCGAGCTGACCGGCATCCACCAGGCGATGGAGTACCTCCCGCTGTCCAACCGGGTGCAGGAGGGCGACACCGATACCTCGGCGATCTCGGCCGCCGGCAAGCGCGTCGTCATCATCGGCGGCGGCGACACCGGCGCCGACTGCCTCGGTACGGCGGTCCGCCAGGGCGCGGTGTCGGTCCACCAGTTCGAGATCATGGCGCGGCCGCCGGACGAGCGACCCGATGCCAACCCGTGGCCGACCTGGCCGATGATCCTGCGCACCGGCTCCGCGCACGAGGAGGGTTGCGAGCGGGTCTACGCGGTCAACACCGAGTGCTTCCTCGGCGACGAGACGGGCGGCGTACGCGCGCTCCGGGCGCACGAGGTCGAGCTGGTCGACGGCCGGTTCACCAAGGTGGAGGGCACCGACTTCGAGCTGGAGTGCGAGCTGGTGCTGCTGGCGATGGGCTTCGTCGGCCCTGAGCGCGGCGGCCTGCTGGAGCAGCTGGGCGTCGAGCTCGACCCGCGCGGAAACGTCGCGCGCGACGGCAGCTACGCGACCAACGTCGCCGGCGTCTTCGTCGCCGGCGACATGGGGCGCGGACAGAGCCTGATCGTCTGGGCGATCGCCGAGGGCCGGTCGTGCGCGGCCGGCGTCG
>DASQMY010000264.1:0-4967 GCA_035645255.1 Mycobacteriales bacterium | reverse complement strand
GGTACGGAGTCCGCTCGCCGCGACTCTTACACGCTGCTCACCGAGCAGGTGCGCGCGCTCGGCGAGACGCACGACAAGCTGCGTGACCAGACGCGCGGGCTGGCCGACGCGCTGCGCGCGCCCAACGTGCGCGGCCGGTGGGGCGAGATGCAGCTGCGGCGCGTCGTCGAGCTGGCCGGCATGCTGCCGCACTGCGACTTCGTCGAGCAGGCGACCGTCACGACACCGGACGGCGTGCTGCGCCCCGACCTGGTGGTGCTGCTGCCGGGTGGTCGCAGCGTCGTCGTCGACTCGAAGGTGCCGCTCGCCGCCTACCTCGAGGCCGCGGACTGCAGCGACGACGAGGCGCGCACCTGCAGGCTGCGCGAGCACGCCCGCCGGCTGAAGGCCCACGTCGACGCGCTGGGTGCCAAGGCCTACTGGCAGTCGTTCCAGCCGTCACCCGACTACGTCGTGCTGTTCATGCCGGGCGAGGCGTTCCTCGCCGACGCGCTCGACCAGGACCCGACCCTGCTGGAGTACGCCGTCGGCAAGGGCGTCGTGCTTGCGAGCCCGACGTCACTCATCGCGCTGCTGAAAGCGGTCTCGCTCGGCTGGCGGGAGGAGTCGCTCGCCGTCAACGCCCGCCAGGTCTGCGAGCTGGGCAAGGAGCTGTACTCCCGGCTGGCCACCCTGGGCGGTCACGTCGCCGGTGTCGGCCAGCAGCTCGACCGCGCGGTCGAGTCCTACAACCGCGCGGTCGGCTCGCTCGAGGGCCGGGTGCTGGTCACCGCACGCAAGCTCCGCGACCTGGACGTGACGACCGACGAGCTGCCCGCCCCGCTCCAGGTCGAGCGGGTGAGCAGACAGCTGCAGTCACCGGAGCTGATCGGGCCGGATGAGCTCCCGCCGCGCGAGTCCGCATCCGCGAGAGACGGCGTGGCGGTGCCGTCGCTGGCGGCCGCGCGGGCCCGGCACGCCGATGCGGCGGTCGACGTGTGGGACGAGCGGTTCGGCGTCGACCGGATGCCGACTCGGGAGGAGGTGCAGCTGGCGTCCCCGGCGTAGCGTTCTTGGGGTGGGACGCCAAGAACCTGAGTTCGTGTCGCCGGGCGACCGGCTGGTCGGCGCGCTGTTCCGCCGCCGCGCGCGACGCGCGTCGTTGAAGCCGCTCGACGACGGTTCGGTGCTCGACGTCCGGTGCCCGCGCTGCTCGGCGGCGCTGCGTGCGCGCTGCGGCCGGACCAACGCCTGTCCGCGGTGCGGCGAGCAGGTCACCGTGCCGGGCGCCGACGTGGCGCGGGCGATCATGCCGACAGCCGGTCGCGACATCGCGGTGCACGCCAAGCTGTCCGGCGCGGGCGGTACGCCGACCGTGCTGCCCGGTCCGCTGCTGGTGCTCGACTACCAGCGACCCTGGTACCTCGTCCGGGTCCGCGGCACGCAGACCGGCTGGGTCGCCGAGGAGTCGACGCGGCTGATCACGCCGACCAGGCCACCGCGCTGAGTGGCAGCGACGAGCGCTTCGTCGCCGCCGCCGACTACAGGTAAGGGCCGCTGGTCGACGGGTTGGTGAACGGCGGCGGTGCGCCGGGCGGTCCGCCCGGCGCGCTGTCCTGACCCGGCCCGCCGGGGCCGCCCGGCAGCGCGCGCCGGCGCATCTCCTCGAGCTGCACGCGGGCGGCCATCTGCTGAGCGAACAACGCGGTCTGGATCCCGTGGAAGAGCCCTTCGAGCCACCCGACCAGCTGCGCCTGCGCGATCCGCAGCTCGGCGTCGGTCGGTGTCGTGGCCTCGTCGAACGGCAGGGTCAGCCGGTCGAGCTCGCTGCGCAGCTCGGGTGCGAGCCCCTGCGAGAGCTCCCTGATCGAGTTGGCGTGGATGTCGCGCAGCCGGTTTCGGCTGGCGTCGTCGAGCGGCGCCGCGCGCACCTCCTCGAGCAACTGCTTGATCATCGTGCCGATCCGCATGACCTTGGCCGGCTGCTCGACCATGTCGCCGAAGCTGCCCTCGCCCGGCTCGTCCTCCGCTCCCGGCGAACTGCGGACGACGACGATCTGCGGCTGCTCCGGCTCTGTCATGCCGGTCATTCTCGGCCACCGCGCACGCCGCACGCCAAACTCAGGCCACGGGACGCCCAGTCCGGGGCGGCGCGTGTGACCAGGACCGGTCCGGGGCACGGGACCAGATGAGATCAGCCGTCTGCTGCACCGGAGGTCCGCATGTCCGAGGGTTCGCGCTGCATCGTCGCCTGCACCGACGCGAGTGGCCGCTTCCACGCCGTGAGCGAGGTCGCGGTGCGACAGGCCGCCGAGACCCCCGGCTCGCGGGTGATCTTCTACGACGTGACCAACGACGGGACGTTCAGCGACCAGCGGCCCAACTTCTGGTCCGGCGAGGGCGAGGCCGACCTCTACGACCAGCCGCTCGACCCGGTCAAGATCGAGAAGCTCGGCCGGCACGACCTCGCCGTACAGGTCATGCGCGCGCGCGAGGCGGGCGTCGACGCCTACGGCTGGCTGCCCAACGAGGCTGGTGGCAAGGGCCTGCTCGCGTACGCCGACCGGGTGGGCGCCGACCTGGTGCTGCTGCCCGCCACCGACGAGGACGACATGGCGCCGTACGTCGACGAGCTCCGCAGCGCGACGACCGATGCGAGCAAGCCGCTGACGGCGCAGGTGCAGCTCGTCGACGCCGAGTCGCAGGTCACGCCGATCTGATCCATCGCCGCCCAGGTCGCGACTGCCGGCCGAGCGGAACGCCGGCGAGCAGGCCCAGCAGGCGGGCGATGGTGAGCCCCACACCGATCTGCGTGGCGGGCAGACCACGCCGCGGTGAGAACTTTGCGCTCGCTGTCATGAACCTGCCGTTGCCGATGGTCCTGACGAGCAACGCCGCCACGAGCACCGCGGATCGGAGGCACAGGCAACCTCCGGCGCGCGGCTGCACGCTCGTCGATCAAGTCTGTGCGATCCGGGCGTCGGCGTGAGCGCGGAATCCGCGCCCGATCGCACAGAGATGATCGTTTTGGAGTGGCGAGGCAGGCGCCCGGCGCAAGGGGTGAGCGAACATGCTCACCCGCCAGTTGGCTGTCCGGCTCCGTCGGCGTACGCGCGCAGGGCGGCAGCCGTCGCGGCGTCCGCCGGGAAGAACGACTCGATGGCGAGCTCCGACACCGTGATGTCGAGCGCCGTGCCGAACGTCGTCACCGTGCTGAAGAACGCGAGCTCGCCGCCGTCGTACCGGAGCCGCAGCGGTACGACGACGTCGCTGCGGCCGGGCGCGTCGGCCGCCGGCGCCGGCTGGTCGCAGGGGTAGCCCCGCAGCTCCTCGTAGAGGCGGGCGAGCGCGGGGTCTGCGGACACGTCGAGCTCGCGGCGCAGCCTGGAGAGCAGGTGTGCGCGCAGCTCCCCGAGGTTGACGATCCGCGGCGCCAGCGCGTCGGGGTGCAGCGTGAGCCGCAGCACGTTGACCGGCGGGGTCAGCAGCTCAACGGGCAGCCCGTCGGTGAAGACGCCGATGCTCGCGTTGGCGTCCACGAGGTTCCAGGCCCGGTCGACGACCGCCGCCGGGTACGGCTCGTGCGCGGTGATCACCTGCCGCACCGCCGCGAGCACCGCAGCCATCCGCGGTGAGTCGAGAGCCGACTCGGGGTAGAGCGGCGCGAAGCCGGCCGCGAGCAGCAACTGGTTGCGCTCCCGCAGCGGCAGCTCGAGATGCTCCGCCAGGTGCAGGATCATGTCGCGGCTGGGCGCCGACCGACCGGTCTCGATGAAGCTGAGGTGGCGCGTCGAGATCTCGGCCTCGTTCGAGAGCTGCAGCTGGCTCAGCCGGCGGTGCTCGCGCCACTGCCTGAGCAGCTGACCCACCGGCCGGCGGAGGGTCGTTACGGTCGATGCCGTCACCGGTTCGTCACGGCTGCGACCCTACGACGACGCGTCGTACGGCGCGCCGTCCGGCCGGGCTGCCGCAGCGGCCCGGCCGGACACCAGGACATCGCCCGGGTCACCGCGTGGACCGGCCGATCCGCCGTAGGCCGGCGACCTGCAGCGCGATGAAACCGGCCACGATGGCTGCCTGGAGCAGCACGAACGCCGTGCCGACCGCGGTCAGGTCGTGCCAGCCTGCAGCGTGGAGCGCGCCACTCAGGACGACCCACAGGGCGTTCGCGGCGACGATCTCGCGCGCCGGACCGGTGATGCGCGGCCGGCGCGCGACGAACCAGAGCCCGCCCCAGGCGATCATCCCGGCGCCCACCGCCGCCAGGAACGCCGTCGGCGTACCGAGGACGCCGTCGAGCACGGCCGCTCCGGCGAGCAGCCCGGCGCCCACAGCCGCCGTGATGACCGCGTCGATCCGGATCGCCGCGCGGAGCAGCGCGGTCTCGTCATGCGCGGACGTGCCGCCGACCTGCGTCGCGAACCGGTCCAGCGTCCCGGCGGTCATGCCGCACCGCCGGGCTGCGCGAAGAAGCCGACGACCTCGCGGAGCCGCCCGGCCTGGTCCAGCTGGGCGAAGTCGACGCCGGAGATCACCGTCGTCCCGTCCGGTGCGACGAACTCCCAGCCCCACCGCGCCCGGTCGTGGTGAGCCTCGACCGGGTCGGTCAGCCGGAAGCGGTGCCCGGGGTAGTGCTGCTGCAGCCCGGCCGCCATCGCGTCGAGCTCACCGACGCCGCTCGCCACGTGCATCGGGTCGACGTAGCTGCCGCCGGGCGTCCACGCGCGGGTGATCGCCGCGAGCCGCCGGTCGCCGTCTGTCTCGTTCCACATCTGGAAGTAGCTGTCGACCACCGCGTCGGCGGTCGTCGCCTGCTCCGTAACGCGCACTGTGCACCTGCCTCCTCCTGGGTGCCGGTCCGTCCGACCGGCCCTACGATCGCGGTGCGCGCGCAGTCCGTCGATTACGCCCGAGGTAATGCCGCTCGGCCGGCGGGAAGGTCGATCTCGATCTCGTACAGACCGCCGTCGGGCTTCGCCGTCAGCTGA
>DASQMY010000263.1:0-9202 GCA_035645255.1 Mycobacteriales bacterium | reverse complement strand
GGGATCGACAACGCTGCCTACTACCGGCTCGTCGGTGCGGATCGTCGCTACTACATGGACTACACCGGCACCGGAAACACGCTCAACATGCGCCACCCCCACGTGCTGCAGCTCATCATGGACTCGCTCCGCTACTGGGTGCTGGACATGCACGTCGACGGGTTCCGGTTCGACCTGGCGTCGACGCTGGCGCGCGAGCTGCACGACGTCGACCGGCTGTCGGCGTTCTTCGACCTGATCCAGCAGGACCCGGTGGTGTCGCAGGTCAAGCTGATCGCGGAGCCGTGGGATGTCGGCGAGGGCGGCTACCAGGTTGGCAACTTCCCGCCGCTGTGGTCGGAGTGGAACGGCAAGTACCGCGACACCGTGCGCGACTACTGGCGGGGCGAGGACCAGACGCTGCCGGAGTTCGCGTCGCGGCTGACGGGGTCCAGCGACCTCTACGCCAACAACGGCCGCCGGCCCTATGCGTCCATCAACTTCATCACCGCGCACGACGGGTTCACGCTGCACGACCTCGTCTCCTACAACGAGAAGCACAACGAGGGGAACGGCGAGGGCAACAACGACGGCGAGAGCCACAACCGCTCGTGGAACCACGGCGTCGAGGGTGAGACCAACGAGCTCGAGATCGTGGCGCTCCGCGAGCAGCAGAAGCGAAACTTCCTGACGCCCCTGTTCCTGTCGCAGGGGATCCCGATGATCCTCGCCGGCGACGAGTTCGGGCGCACGCAGCAGGGCAACAACAACGGCTACTGCCAGGACAACGAGATCTCCTGGGTCGACTGGCGGCTGGCGCACGACAACTGGGCGCTGCTGGAGTTCACCGAGCGGCTCAGCAAGCTGCGGCACGCGCACCCGACGTTCCGGCGCCGGCGCTGGTTCCAGGGGCGACGGCTTCGTGGCGCCGACGTCAGCGACATCGCGTGGTTCACGCCGCAGGGCGAGCTGATGGGCGACGACGACTGGGACAACGGCCACGCGAAGTCGGTAGGCGTCTTCCTCAACGGCGAGTCGATCCCGTCGCCCGACCTGCGTGGCGAGCGGGTCGTCGACGACAACTTCTTCCTCATCTTCAACGCCCACTTCGCGAGCCTGGACTTCACGCTCCCCGGCCCGTCGTACGGCGAGCGCTGGGAGATCGTCCTCGACACCGCTGCACCGATGCTGGGCGAGGACGACCGGATGGTGAAGAACGGCGACAGCATCAACGCCGAGGGCCGCTCGATCCTCGTGCTCCGCCGTGTCTACTGACCGCACAGCCCGGCGGCCGCTGTCGACCTACCGAGTCCAGCTGCATGCCGGCTTCACGTTCGACGACGCGGCGTCGCTCGCGGGCTATCTGCGCGACCTCGGCGTCTCCCACCTGTACTGCTCGCCGGTGCTGCAGGCCGCGCCGGGGAGCACCCACGGCTACGACGTCGTCGACCACTCGCGCCTCAGCGACGACCTCGGCGGGCGGGCGGCGTTCGACCGGCTGTCGTCGGCGCTGCGGGCAGCCGGGATCGGCTGCGTCGTCGACGTCGTGCCCAACCACATGGCCGTCGGAAGTGCCGCCAACGCGCAGTGGCGCGACGTGCTGCGCAACGGCGAGGCGAGCCCCTACGCCGGGTGGTTCGACGTCGACTGGTCGGCGCACGACGGCCGGGTGCTGCTGCCCGTGCTCGGCGACGACCTCGACTCGGTGCTGTCGCGCGGGGAGCTCTCGGTCGACGAGAGCGGCGACGAGCCGGTCCTGCGCTACTTCGACCACACCTTTCCGCTCGCCCCTGGTACTGCGAGCGGTCCGGTGGCCGACGTGCTCCGGTGCCAGCACTACCTGCCGGCGCTCTGGCGGGAGGCGGCGACGTCGCTCAACTACCGGCGGTTCTTCGACGTGACGACGCTGGCCGGTGTGCGCGTCGAGGACCCGGCCGTGTACGCCGCGACTCACGACGTGGTGCTGGACCTGATCCGCGCGGGCCTCGTCGACGGCCTCCGGATCGACCACCCCGACGGGCTCGCCGACCCCGCCGGCTACTTCCAGCGGCTGCGCAACGACACCGGCGGCGCGTGGGTGGTGGTCGAGAAGATCCTCGAGTCCGACGAGCCGCTGCGCGACGACTGGCCGGTCGCGGGCACCAGTGGCTACGCCGCGCTGGTCGGCGTCGGCGGCGTGTTCGTCGATCCGGCCGGCGAGCGGCCGCTGGCCGACCTGTACGCGGAGACCACCGGTCAGCCCACCGACTGGGCGGAGCTCGTCCACGCCGGCAAGCTCGGTGCGCTCGACCGGCTGCTCGGCTCCGAGCTGGACTGGCTGGTCAGGGTCGGCCGCCGCGACCACGCGCGGCTGCGCGACGCCGGCGACGACCTTCGACCCGCCCTGCGTGAGCTGCTGGCGGCGTTCCCGGTCTACCGCACCTACCTGCGCACCGGCGAACCCGTCGCCGAGGCCGACCGGCGGCTGCTCGGGGATGCGGCCGAGGCCGCCGTACGCCGTCGACCTGACCTGCGCAAGGCGGTCGAGGCGGTCGTCGCCGTCCTCGCCGACGTGTCGACCGCGAGCGAGCTGCGCACCAGGTTCCAGCAGACGACCGGCCCGGTTATGGCCAAGGGTGTCGAGGACACGGCGTTCTACCGCTACCACCGGCTCGTCTCGCTCAACGAGGTCGGCGGCGACCCCGGGCACTTCGCGATGACCGTCGACGAGTTCCACGCTGCCGCGGTGCGCACCCAGCGGGACTGGCCGCTGACGATGACGACGCTCTCGACGCACGACACCAAGCGCAGTGAGGACGTCCGCGCCCGGATCACGCTGCTGGCCCAGTGCCCGGGCGACTGGGCAGCCGCCGTACGCCGCTGGGTGGCGGGAAACGAGCGGCACTGGCGCGCCCTCGAGCCCGACCGCAACCTCGAGTACCTGCTCTACCAGACCCTCGTCGGCGCGTGGCCGCTCACGGCCGAACGCGCGGTCGCGTACGCCGAGAAGGCCAGCCGGGAGGCCAAGCAGCGCACGTCGTGGACCGAGCCGGACGAGGCCTATGACACGGGCCTCCGCCGGTTCGTCGACGGGCTCTTCGCCGACACGGCGTTCCAGGAGGACCTCGCCGGCTTCGCGTGGCCGCTCGTCGAGCCGGGCCGCACCGCGTCGCTCGCCCAGAAGCTGGTGCAGCTGACGATGCCCGGCGTACCGGACGTCTACCAGGGCAACGAGCTGTGGGACCTCAGCCTGGTCGACCCGGACAACCGCCGACCCGTCGACTACGCCGTCCGGTCCGCACTGCTCGCCGAGCTCGCCGGGCTGCCGGTCGATGACGTGCTCGGCAGGTCGGACGAGGGACTGCCCAAGCTGCTGGTAACCGCGCGCGCACTGGGCTTGCGCCGCCGCGTGCCGGAGGCGTTCGGCGTCGACGGCGCCTATCAGCCGCTGCACGTCAGCGGCCCGGCGGCCGATCGCGTCCTCGCCTTCAGCCGGGGCGGCTCGGTGGTCACCGTCGTGCCGCGTCTGACGCTGCGCGCCGGAGCATGGGGTGACACGCGGGTCGAGCTGCCGGCCGGCGACTGGCACGATGAGCTGGCCGGCGTCGACCTCGCCGGCGGCAGCGTCCTGGTCAGCGCTCTGCTCGCGCGTTTCCCGGTCGCTCTGCTGAGCAGGGTGCAGCGATGACGTCGTTTCGGGTCTGGGCGCCCGCTGCCGACCAGGTCGAGCTCGAGGTCGACGGTCGGCGCGTGGTGATGACGCCCGCCGACCGGGGCTGGCACGCCGCCGACGTCGACGCGCTGCCCGGCACGGACTACGCGTTCGTGCTGGACGGCGGCGATCCGCTGCCTGACCCTAGGTCGGCGTGGCAGCCGGCCGGCGTGCACGGACCGTCGCGGCTGGTCGACCACGCGGCTTACGAATGGGCGGACGGGGACTGGCGCGGTGCGCCGTTCGACCGGGCGGTCGTCTACGAGCTGCACGTCGGCACCTTCACCGCCGAGGGCACGCTCGACGCGGCGCTCGGCAAGCTCGACCACCTGCTGGCACTGGGGATCACGCACATCGAGCTGCTGCCCGTCGTCAGCTTCTCCGGCGACCGCGGCTGGGGCTACGACGGCGTCGACCTCTGGTCGGTGCACTCGGCGTACGGCGGACCGGACGCGCTCAAGCGCTTCGTCGACACCTGCCACCAGCGCGGGCTGGCGGTGCTGCTCGACGTCGTCTACAACCACCTCGGCCCGTCCGGCAACTACCTGGGCCGGTTCGGGCCGTACTTCACCGACCGCTACCGGACGCCGTGGGGCGCGGCGGTCAACTACGACGACGCCGGGAGCGACGGCGTACGCGAGTTCGTCGTCGAGAACGCGCTCATGTGGCTGCGCGACTACCACCTCGACGGGCTCCGCCTGGACGCCGTGCACGCCATCCACGACGAGTCGGCGCTGCACCTGCTGGAGGAGATCGCCGAGCGGGTCGACGCGCTCGGTGCGGAGGTCGGCCGACCGCTGACGCTCATCGCGGAGAGCGACCTCAACGACCCGCGCGTGGTCCGCGAGCGGTCGGCCGGCGGCCTCGGCATGACGGCGCAGTGGAGCGACGACTTCCACCACGCGCTGCACAGCGTCCTCACCGGCGAGACCAGCGGCTACTACGCCGACTACGGCTCACTCGGCCAGCTGGCGAAGGCGCTCCGCCAGGCCTTCGTGTACGACGGCTGCTACTCGGCGCTGCGGGACCGCCGGTTCGGCCGCAAGCCCGACGGCCTGCCGCGGACCCGGTTCCTCGGCTACCTGCAGAACCACGACCAGATCGGCAACCGCGCCACCGGCGAGCGCAGCTCGCACCTGCTGAGCGAGGGCCGGCTGCGCGTCGCCGCCGCGCTCGTGCTGCTCTCGCCGTTCGTCCCGATGCTGTTCCAGGGCGAGGAGTGGGGCGCCACCACGCCGTTCCAGTACTTCACGTCGCACGAGGACGAGCAGCTCGCCGAGTCGGTCCGGGTGGGGCGCCGGCGGGAGTTCGCGGCGTTCGGCTGGCGGCCGGAGGACGTGCCCGACCCGCAGGACCCCGCGACGTTCGAGCGCAGCAAGCTGGACTGGTCGCAGCCGGCCGAGCCGCCGCACGCCGGGCTGCTCGAGTGGCATCGCCGGCTGATCGCGCTGCGGCGCGACCTCGCGACCGACGGCTCGTGGCCCAAGGTCGGGTACGACGAGCAGGCGCGCTGGCTGACCGTGTCGCGCCTCGGGGTCACGGTGGCCGCCAACCTCGGGGACCAACCGGTCGACATACCGGTCGACGGGTCCGAGATCGCGCTCGCCTCCGACGACGCGGTTCACCTCGGCGACCGGCTACTCGCGCTGCCACCGTCGTCGGTTGCCGCCGTACGCTGAGGCACGACGCGAACGACTCGCCGCGTCGGGGGCTCTGGTGATGACGAACCGCAGGAGCAGTGCCGCTGTGGCGGCGGCTCTGGCGGTGCTGGCCGGCGCGGCCGGCTGGGTCCACAACCAGCGGAACGGGTCGGCCGAGTACCTCGAGTCGCAGCTGCGGGCGGGCGGCGCCACCGCGAGCGCGCCCCGCGACTACCGGACGCTGGCCGAACTGCTGCCGAACGTCCGCGTGCAGCGCGGCGACGCTCAGGTGCGGCCCGCTGACGGTGCCATCCTGGCCGGGTGCTGGATGTCGCCGAGGGCAGCGGATTCGTCATCGACGGCGACGACGCGCACGACGGTAGGGCGGTCGACTTCGACCACGGCAAGGCGATATGGCGGACCGTGCATCTGTCCGTCGCGGTCGACGAGGACTTCGGCAAGCACAGCTGGGCGGGCCGGACCGTCAGCGTGGGTCTCGCGATGGACGGCGACGCCGACTTCAGCAGGGCGAAGGACGCGTTGCCGCCCTACGGCTCCGTGGTGATCTTCCTGGACCAGCGGTCGAGAGTGTTCGCGTATGCCAGCGACGTCGTCGGCGTCGCGGGGAGCGGGACGATGTTCGCGGTCGCCGACGAGGACGGCAGTCTCCGCATGCCCTTCCTCGACTCCGCCGAGGCGGACGCCATGCTGGGGCACACCAGGTCACTGCCCTCCAAGGCCGAGAGCGCCAAGCCCGCCAGGGTGATCACATCACCGGCATAGCGGGCGAGGCGCGGTCGCAGCTGGTCCCGCTACCCGCCGCCGTCCGCCGACACCTTGGGCGGGCGGGTGGTCTTGCGCACGACGAGCTGCAGCGGCAGGACGTCCTCCGACGGCTCGAGGGTGTCGACCTGGAGCGACTCGAGCAGCAGCATCGCGCCCCGCCGCCCGCTCTCGAACAGCGGCTGCAGGATCGTCGACAGCCCGACGTAGCGCGCGACGTCGATGTCGTCGAAGCCGATCACCGACAGGTCGTCCGGCACGACGACACCGGCCTCCTCGGCCGCCTCCATGACGCCCAGCGCCTGGGCATCGGTCGCGACGAAGATCGCGGTGGGCGGCTCGGGGAGCGCCAGCAGCTGGTTCGTCATCCGCGCGGTGACGCGGCGGGCGGACGCCCCCTGTAGCTGGTACTCGTCGCGCACAGGGATGCCTGCCTCGGCGAGCGCCCGGCAGTAGCCGGTCTGCCGCGACCGGCTCCAGTCGACGCCGTACGGGTCGGCCGGCTCGCCGATGAAGCCGATGCGCGTGTGCCCGAGCGAGATGAGGTGCCGGGCGGCCATCGCGCCGCCGGCCTCGTCGTCGTTTATGACGCACGGCAGCGACTCGTGGCGGCCGTTGACGAGCACCACCGGGACGCCGGCCCGCCGGAACCGGTCGACCTCCTGGTCGTTGGGCACGATCGAGATGCTGATCAGCCCGTCGACCCGGTTGCGCGCCAGGTTGCGGAACTGCTCGGCGCGCTGCGACGGCGTCTCGATGGTGAACAGCACCAGGTCGTACGGCGTGTTGCGCAACGTCGCGACGATGCCCCGGATCCGCTCGGTGACGGCGGCCTGCGTCAGCAGCGGGGTGATGACGCCGATGGTCAGCGTCCGGCCGAGGGACAGGTTGCGGGCGAGCTGGCTGGGCCGGTAGTCGAGCTCGTCGATCACCGCCATGACCCGCTCGCGGGTCTTGTCGCTGACCAGCGGGCTGTTGTTGAGCACCCGGGAGACGGTGCCGACGCCGACCCCGGCGCGTGCCGCGACGTCGACGATCGTGGCCACGTGCGGGGGACCTCCCACGGCTTCGGGGGCGGCTGGAACCGATACCAGCGAACTGCTCCGACCGTAGGCCAGCGTGTCCGGCCCGGTCAAGGCGCCCGGCCGGCCGGGGTGGCGGGCGGCAGCTCCAAGCCCGCCGCGCGGTCCGCCACGGGTCCAGAAGCCTCGGCAGCGGGCTGTGAGTCCGCTCACAGCCGCGCCGGAACCGCCGGCGCCGACGTACCGGCTGACCTGCGGCGACGTCGCAGGCGTCCCTTGTTGGCGGGCGCGCAGGCGGTGGAACCGGTTTGCATCCGGCCCGCCGCCACCGCCCAATGAGGTCGAGACCGCAGCGCGGCGATCCCTGGGAGGGCGGACGATGCGCGACGACATGCCCGTGAGCGTGACCGGTGTGCCGGCGTACCAGTGGCGGTGCGAGCGCTGCGACGCGACCGACCTGGCAGCGAGCGAGACGGAGGCGGTCACCGCCGGCCGGCGGCACGTCGCCTGGACGCACCCGGCGCCGACCGACCCGCAGCGCGAAGCCGCCCGGCGTACGGCGAGCTGACGCCGGCCGCGTCTTGTCGGACGTGCGGCATAGGGTCGACAGGTGGGTGAGATCCGGGTCGGCACGGCGTCGTGGACGGACAAGACGCTGCTCGAGTCCGGCTGGTACCCGCCGGGCGCCAACACCGCCGAGGAGCGGCTGCAGTTCTACGCCGCCAACTTCCCGCTCGTCGAGGTCGACTCGACCTACTACTTCCCTCCGACCGAGCAGAACGCGAAGCTCTGGGTCGACCGGACACCGCCGCGGTTCACGTTCAACGTCAAGGCGTTCTCGCTGCTGACTCAGCACCCGACCAAGGCGGCCGCGCTGCCCAAGGACCTGCGCCCGGCCGACGCCAAGAAGAACGTCTACGCCAAGGACCTCGATCAGCAGGTCATCGACCAGATGTGGGAGCGGTTCGTCGCGGCGCTGATGCCGCTGCACGAGGCCGGCAAGCTCGGCACGGTGCTCTTCCAGTTCCCGCAGTGGTTCCCGATCGGCAAGCGCAACAAGGCCTATGTGCTCGAGTGCAAGCGGCGGGCGGAGCCGCTGTCGATCTGCGTCGAGTTCCGCAACAAGACGTGGATGAGCGAGGACAACCAGGCCGAGACCCTCGACTTCCTCACCGGCTACGGCCTGCCCTACGTATGCGTCGACATGCCGCAGGGCTTCGTCAGCTCCATCCCGCCGGTGGTCGCCGCGACCACCAGTGACCTCGCTGTCATGCGGTTCCACGGCCACAACGCCGACGAGTGGGAGAGCGGATCGGTCCAGCGGCGGTTCGCCTACCTCTACTCCGAGGAGGAGCTGACGGCCTGGGCGCCGAAGCTCGAGGAGCTCGCCGCGCAGGTCAGCAGCACTCACGTGCTGATGAACAACTGCCACCGCGACTACGCCCAGCGCAACGCCGCGCAGCTCGCCGCGCTGCTCGACGCCGTACCGCCGGAGCCGCCGCTCGGGTAGGGGCGATCGCGTTTGAGGCGCCGCGCGTGGTCAGTTACAGTCACTCCCGCAATGCGTGCGGACGTAGCTCAGTTGGTAGAGCGCAACCTTGCCAAGGTTGAGGTCGCGAGTTCGAGCCTCGTCGTCCGCTCCAGGCACACCTCCGCGGGTGTGCTGCACTACCGGGACCGGCGGGTCTCGAGCTGGCGGAGTGGCCGAGTGGCTTAGGCAAGGGCCTGCAAAGCCCTGTACGCGAGTTCGATTCTCGCCTCCGCCTCGGGCGATTAGCTCAGCGGGAGAGCGCTTCCCTGACACGGAAGAGGCCACTGGTTCGAAACCAGTATCGCCCACGAGAAAACCCCCACAGCGTAGGGGTTTTCTTCGTTTACGGGCCCGGTCGTGCCACAGTTCGTGCCACCACTCCGGGTGTGACTCGGCGCACTCGGCTGAGCTCCTGGACAGCGAATGACACGCGTGTAGCTCTTGAGCCACAACAGTCCCGCATAGCGACTGCACACGGCCCCGTAGAAGCGGCCGCGACGTCTCCACGCCGCTAACCCCCCTCTGGGGCTGGCGTGTCCGAGAAACGGACGCACTC
>DASQMY010000262.1:0-2025 GCA_035645255.1 Mycobacteriales bacterium | reverse complement strand
GGCGTACCCGACCGCGACGTCGAGCGCGGCCTGGGCCAGGCCCGTCGCGCACGCTGCGACCCCGAGCCGCCCCGAGTCCAGCGCGGACAACGCGATGCGCATGCCCGCGCCCTCGTCGCCCACCCGGTGACCGGCGGGCACCCGCACCGCGTCGAACAGCACCGACGTCGTCGTCGAAGCGGTCATGCCCATCTTGCGCTCCGGCGGGCCGAACGACAGCCCGTCGCGGGGCGCCTCGACATGGAACGTCGACAAGCCGTGCTTGGGGTCCGGCGCGGTACGCGCGAACAGCAGGTAGCAGTCGGCGTGCCCGCCGTGGCTGGTCCATGCCTTGGTGCCGTTGACGACGTACTCCTCGCCGTCGAGCACCGCTTTGGTCGCGATGCCGGACACGTCGGAACCCGCCTGCGCCTCCGAGAGGCAGTAGGCACCGAGGCGCGAGCCGTCGAGCATCCCCGGCAGCCACGCCGCGCGCTGCTCGTCGCTGCCGTGCATGGCCACGATCGAGGCGACCAGTGTGTGCACCGAGGTGCCTATCCCCACGCTCATCCAGGCGGCGGCGATCTCCTCGAGCACCTGGAGATAGACCTCGTACGGCTGCGCCCCGCCGCCGTACTCCTCGTCGAACGGGAGCGCCAGCAGGCCGGCCTCACCGAGGAGGGCGAAGACGTCGCGCGGGAAAAGCCCCGCCGCCTCATCACCGGCGGCCCGCGGTGCGAGCCGCTCGGCGGCGATCTCGCGGACGAGCCCGAGCAGGTCATACGCCTCGTCGCTGGGCAGCAGACGGTCGACGGACATGGGCGTGGGGCCTCCGAGCAGTCGTGGGTCAGCTCGTCGCGCGGCGGCGCGCGATCGCGTACAGCGCCACCCCGGCGGCGACGCTTGCATTGAGCGACTCGGTGCCGGAGCTCATCGGGATGCGGACGAGGACGTCGCACGTCTCGGCCACCAGCCGGGACAGGCCCTTGCCCTCACTGCCGATGACCAGCACCAGCGGGTCCTCGGCGACGGCCAGGTCGCCGAGGTCGACGCTCGCGTCCGCGGCGAGACCGGCAACCATCAGCCCGGCGGACTGGTATGCCTTGAGCTGGCGGGTGAGGTTGGTGGCCCGCGCGACCGGCAGCTTTGCCGCCATGCCGGCGGAGGCCTTCCACGCACCGGCGGTCATGCCCGCGGCGCGCCGCTCGGGTACGACGACGCCGTGCGCACCGAACGCGGCAGCCGAGCGCACCACCGCACCGAGGTTGCGGGGGTCGGTCACGCCGTCGAGTGCCACCACGAGCGGCACCTCCGCCCGGTCGTGCGCCCGCGCGACGAGATCGTCGGGGTGGGCATAGGCGTACGCCCGCACCTGCAGCGCCACGCCTTGGTGGACGGCGTTGCCGGTGAGCCGGTCGAGCTGGGCCCGCGGGACCTCCAGCAGTGGGATGCCGCGCTTGGCCGCGATCGCGAACACGTCGCGGAGTCGGTCGTCGCGCTCGGGCTGCTCGGCGACGTAGATCGACGTGACGGGTACGCCGGCACGCAGCGCTTCCACGGCGGCGTTGCGGCCGGCCACCCACTCCGAGGCGCTCGACGGGCCGCTGGACCTCGAGCGGTCGGCCGGCGGCCGCGGCCGCGGCTCGGCCGACGAGGTGCCACGGCCGCCTCCGGAACGCCGTGTCGGGGCGGCGGCGGGACGCGAGCGCCGGCTCGCGACGTGGCCCTCGCGGTCCTTGGCCTTTGGAGTCGGACCCTTGCCTTCCAGACCCCGGCGCACCCGGCCGCCGGAGCCGACCGGAGGGTTGCCCTTGGCGGATTTGCGGACGGCTCCCCGCCGCTTGCTGTTGCCAGGCATGGGTCAGCCGCCCAACGTCCAACGCGGCCCCTGCGGGGTGTCTTCGATCTCGATCCCGGCCGCTCGCAGCTGGTCGCGGATGGCGTCGGCCGCGGCAAAGTCCCGGCGCGCGCGCGCCTGCGCGCGCTGGTCGAGCAACGCTTCCACGAGCTGGCCGGTGGCCCGCTGCTCCGGCCGGTCGCTGCTCG